>CAZVUT010000088.1:0-4702 GCA_964630155.1 uncultured Synergistaceae bacterium | reverse complement strand
CTCGAACGCAACGGCATCAAGGTCGTTCTCGTCACCGACGAATACGCCGGGGCCGACGGCGCGTCGCAGGGGCTGGCCGACGTCACTCCGGAGGCGGACGCGGTCGTCACGAACGGAAACGGCAACCAGCGGGTCGTCCTTCCTCCCATGGAACGGACGATCGGGATCGCCGAAACGCTGGACCGGATCACCGGCGGGCACGCGGGAAGCCTGCTCCCCGACGGTTCTGCGGCCGTGGAAATAGCGGGAATCATGGGTTCGACCAATGAACTCGGCACGGAAAACCTCATGACCATCGCCATCTGACGGGGGAGACGCCGACATGGATACGATCAGAGCAGTTCATTACGTCAATCAATACTTCGGGCGGATCGGCGGGGAGGAGTGCGCCAACATCGGCCCGAGCATCACGGAAGGCCCCGTCGGTCCGGGAATGTTGTTCTCGACCCTGACGAAGGGGCGCTATGCGATCGCGAAGACGATCATCTGCGGCGACAACTACGCCGCGGAGCACCTCGAAGAACTGGAGGCGACTGTCCTCGAATGGATCCGATCCGAGAAGCCGGATCTTTTCATCGCCGGCCCGGCCTTCGCTGCGGGGCGCTATGGAACCGCCTGCGGACATTTGTGCAACGCCGTGGCGACCAAATTGAAAATCCCCGTCGTTACGGCCATGCACCCGGTCAACCCGGGTGTGGAAATAGCCCGAAGGAACGTCTACGTCGTGGAGACGAAGGATTCGGCCCGCGACATCGGCAATGCCGCCGCCGCGATGGTTCGCATCGCCGACAAGCTCCTTGGCGGAGAGGCGATCGGCCTCCCCGGCGAAGAAGGGTATATCCCGAGGGGTATCCGCGTCAACGTCCGTTCGGAGCACCGCGGGGCGAAACGGGCCGTGGACATGCTCGTCAAAAAACTTCGCGGAGAACCCTTCGTGACGGAACTCCCGATGCCGACCTTCGATAAGGTCCCCCCGGCGAAACCGGTGCAGGACATGAAGAACGCCCTTATCGCCATCGCGACCGAAGGCGGGATCGTGCCGAGGGGAAACCCGGACCGCATCGAGGCGCACAACGCCTCCAAGTGGCGCCGGTACTCCATAGCGAACCTCGACAACCTCGAAGCCGGAGAATATGAAGTCGCGCACGGAGGCTACGATTCGGTTCCGGCGAACGCCGACCCCGACCGGGTGCTCCCGCTCGACGCGGCGCGCATTCTCGAACGGGAGGGAGCGTTCCGGAAACTTCTCGATTCGTACGCCGTCACCGTCGGCAACGTTACGGCCGTGCGATCGGCCGAGCGGTATGGACGCGAGATCGGCGAAGCGTTCAAGGCCGAAGGGGTTCAGGGGGTCATCCTCACCTCAACCTGAGGAACCGGAACGCGTTGCGGTGCAACGCTCGAACGGGAAATCGAACGCGTCGGCATCCCGGCCGTATTGATTACTGCTATCCCGTCGATAGCCATGACGGTCGGGGCGAACCGTATCGTACGGGGGATCGCGATCCCGCATCCCGTAGGCGCTCCGGACGAAAAGCCGGAAGCCGAACTCCAGATCCGCAAGGATCTTCTGAAAAAAGCGCTCCTGGCCCTTTCGGCCGAGATATCGGAGCAGACCGTCTTCTAGGCGGAGCGATGGAGATCATCTCGAACAATCCGATGGTCTGGGACCGCTTTCCGGAATGCACCCGGGTCGAAGGCTCCGCCCGGAACGTTCTGGTCATGGCGAGGAACAGGGTTCACATGGGATATTCGCTCGTTGCGCACCCCATCGCCGGAAACGCCCGGCTGTGCAGAAACCCGTACCGTTCGGTCGTCATCGGCGAGCGGGCGAAAGAGCCTTCGGTCGCGGATATTTCATGCGTCGAAGACGCTCTGGAACGCGTCCGAAGCAGCGAAAGCGACGAAACGGCCCGGTCGTCGGCCGATTACGCGCTCATCGACCTCGATCTGCTGACGTCCTCGCTTGCCGGCGCGCAGTCGTCAATCCGGGCATAATCACATTTCAGACAGGGAGGGAACACGTATGAAGAGCGGATATACGTTTACGGTGCTCGGCAGCGGAAACGGCGCCCGGGCATGGTGTGCGCAGATCGCGGCGAAGGGGTATCCCGTTTCCATGTGGGAACCTCTCGAGGCGACCGATGATTATAAGAAACTGCGGGAAGAACGAAACATCCGCCTTACGGGCGACATGGAACTCGGCGGCAGGCTGGCGAACGTCACGATGGACATCCGCGAAGCCATGGAAGGGGCGGATTTCGTTCTCGTCGTTGTCCCGTCCTTCGCACACGAACCCATTTTCCGGAAGATGATTCCCTGCCTCAGAGACGGACAGAAAATCGTGGTCGTTCCGGGAAATTTCGCAGCTTTCCGGCTCATGAAGATGATGCGCGAAGCCGGCATATCGCGGCGGATCTCTATTTCCGAAACGGCGTCAATGCCGTACGCGTGCCGCATCTCGGCCTTCAACTCCGTGACGGTCTACAAGCGGAAACTGAAGCTTCAGCTCGCCACATCGCCGTCATCGGACGCAGCCGTCGTACGAGACGCCCTGAATGACGTGTTCCGCGGATACGTGGAGTACGTCGCGGCCGATAACCTTTTGGCCATCGATTGCGACAACATAAACTACACCCTGCATCCGTTCCCGGTGCTCCTGAACTATGGAGCCATCGAATGCAATCCGAAAACGTTCCGGCACTACATCGACGGCATCACGCCCCTCATTTCGCAGCAAATGGAACTTATGGACGAAGAACGTCTCGACGCGGGAAAGAAACTGGGATTGAAGCTCCAGGGCGTTCTGTCGCAACTCAAGATGTACTACGGAACTAACGACAGCATGTCTCTGTTCGAGTACGTCCACAGTCCGGAATCCCCCTATTTCGACCTCGTCGGACAAAACGTCCGCAGCCGCTATATAACGGAAGACGTTCCCGGCGTCATCGCCCCGTTCGTTCAGCTGGCGTCCAAAGCGGGAATTACTCTGCCGATCGCCGATCTTGTGGTTCGTCTTTCGTCCCGGCTTCACGGTGTGGACTACTATACGACCGGCACGACGCTCGATAAGCTCGGCATCCGGGATCTGAACCTGGACGCCATAAAGGCGATGGTTTCGTAACGCCCTCCCGGACGACGGCGGCGATCGGTCCGATCATTTCCGCAAAGAGCGGGGTTTCCCTCAGAAGAGGGAATTCCCCGCTCTTCGCGCTGAAGAACTGTCTTCGGAAAAGCGTGAAGCCCGTCGCAACAGCGGATAATCCTGCAATGGTTGACAAAGAACTCCTTCGTGATAGCATTAACGAGCAATTTTGAGCGGTTCCACTGCCCTGCAACTCCATTGTTTCAGAATCCCCACGAAAGAGAAGGTGTGCGATGTTCAAGGCCGCCACGCGATCGACGCTCCATGAGGACATCCTCGCCCAGCTCTGCGAAGCCATCGAACAGGGGCAGTGGCCGTCCGGTTCGAGGCTTCCGGCGGAACAGACCCTGGCGCAACAGTTCGGCGTCAGCAGGAACTGCATCCGCGAGGTCATGAAGGTTCTTGCGAGCCGCGGGATCGTCGAGGCGAGACCCGGCAGCGGGACGTTCCTTTCGGAAAACGCCGAAAATCAGCTGCGTTCCGCCCGGAAACAGGAATATATCTTTGAAAACGTCAGTTTCAAGGAATTGATGGAGACCCGCTGCCTCATCGAAGGACAGATCGCCTATTACGCCGTCGTCAGGGGGACGGACGAAGAGTTCGAGGAGCTGGAGTCCCTTCTGTACGACACGGATGATCCGGAAGCGCGGCGTCAGGCGCACCTCCGCTTTCACGCCACGATGGTCCGGATTGCGAAGCACAGACTGCTCGAGCGGATGTGGAAAACGATCCAGGATGAAATTTCCGTCCAGAAGATACAATCCGCCGAACTGTACATGAAGTGGAGCCGACAGGCGACGAACAATCTCGTGCGCAACCATGCCGAGCTCCTGCGCTGCATCAAGGCGCGGGACGCCGAATGCGCCAGGAATGCGATGATCGGTCACATTGCGTCCGTCTGGCTTGATATCTTCAAGTTTCCGCTGGACATGTAGGACTGATCGCCGCCGCTGAATCGTCGCGTACGACGGTTCCCATAACGCGTGATTTGAAGTCCCCCGCGGATTTTTCGCAGGGGACTTTTTTCGGCATTCGTGCTCACCGGAACCCCTCTCTTGTTTTTTTCCCTTCCAATTCGCAGCGCCGACCGTTCAATCCCCGGATTCGCCCGCCGAGTCATCCGGACCGGCCCAGCCGGATGCATTTTGAATACATGACGAAATCGCGCTATTCCGTGTGTCAATGGACAGCGAAAATGTCACCCGTAAAGGCGGAAAATGGGACAGGGAAAATGTCATCCCTGTCTCGTTTTCGCTCATGAGATTTTTACGCCGTAAATGATTTCCATAAGGTCCGCCGCCGATTCTTCAAGCGGATACAGATCGTCGCATATCACCCTTCGGGGTGCGCGTTTGGTCCAAGTTTCGCGCCACGGATGGTCTTTCACCGGCTTTTGAGGCGTCGTGATCTCCGGAGCCGTCTCTTTGTCCGGGTTCTTTCCGTTGTTTTTGACCTTTGTCTCCGTCCGGCGCGAGGGAACCAGTCCATACACCGGTCCGTTCCCCTCGCAGCGTCTCAAGGCATGCAGGGAGCCGTCCATGGCGCAGATGACCGTAA
>CAZVUT010000087.1:0-11284 GCA_964630155.1 uncultured Synergistaceae bacterium | reverse complement strand
GGGGCGACGAGACGCTCGTCAAGATGTTCTTCACGGGCGGAGACGTCGAAGAAAAAGGATTCTTCCCGCAGCCGCGATTCTTCGTGCACTTTCTTCCTCTCGTCCGTTGGAGCGAGGAGCAATTCGAGTCGGGGATCTCGCTCGATCCAATTCCCGTCGGGCGTCCGCTCCCCCACGCGAAATCAATCGACTACGCGACTCCCCTGACGATGAAGGATCCGTCCTCGGGAGCGTTCGAGACGCTCTACTGCCCGGACGGACATATCACGGAGTCCGCGACGAGTTCGGTATTCCTGGTCCGCGACGGACGACTGGTCACCGCGCCCGACGACATCGTCCTGCCCGGCGTCACGAGGCGCATCATGCTGCTGCTTGCCGCCGAAGCGGGGATTCCGGTCGAATACCGGACTCCCGGGCTTGACGAAGTCCGTCTCGCCCAGGAGATGTTTTTGACAGGCAGCGTCAAGGAGATCCTGCCGATTCACCATGTCGGCGGTTTGGCGCTTGCCGGATCGCACCCCGGCCCCGTGACGCGGAAAATGAGGGATCTTTTCTTCCGCAACCGCGACCGCTGGCTGGAATAAAACCGGGGACAGAGAGCACACTGGCATTGGAATAACGGCGCCGAAGTATCTTTTTTATGCGACAACGTGCGACAAAACCAGCACACGATCTTGACCTTCGGAAGTCGCTGCCGTAGGATTGCGTTATGTTTTGTTGGGCGAAACACAATACGCTACGGGGAGGGAACGAAATGTTGCAGGATCGTTTTACGATTCAGGATTCGGTTCTCGAAGAAATCAACCGTTTTCTCGGTGATCCGGCGAATGAGGTCATCGCCGATTTGTTGCGTGTCGTCTCGAAGTACGGCACGCCGGACGAAATCAACGCCAAAGCCGCCGAAGCGGGAAATCTCTCGAATATGTTCTACCGTCTCGCAAACATGGATTCTCCCTACCTCAAGGATCTGGAATGGCTCATGCGGGAACGGGACAGGGGGGCCTTCACCGGCATCGGCGAGTACCGCAGGAAGGTTCTCGGCGATTTCGCCCCGGGAACGTTCTTCGACGAGAGCCGCGCCGTAACGCTGGAGATCAGCGCGCTGCAGTACTTTCCCTGGCTGATAGAAGAGGCCAGGCAGGCCATCGACAAAAGGGAACTCATGCCCGGCCGTTTCATCCGCGTCCGCAAGATGAAGGAACAGGAGCGCGACGACGGCGACCTCACGGCGGTCCACGCGGCTGCGCGCATCATGGGCGCAAGCCTCGTCGAGACGCTCGATACGAAGGGAACGGACGGATCGAACGTCCACCTCGGAGGCCCGGACACGATAACCGGCTATTTCGGCGGAATCGGGCAGCCCAACGGACACCCGCTGATGTGGGCCGATGAAGCCCTGTATTACTACACGAAATACGGCGTCAACGAAATTCTCAACATCAACCCGGGTACCGTTTTCCTCGGCTACCTGATGTTCCGTCTCGGAATCGACATCCGCTTCAAGATTTCCGTTTTCATGGGCAACGACAACCCGTACGCCGTCCTCTGGACGCTGATGATGGCGCGGCTGTTCGCCCGCGAGGACGGCTCGACGCCTCTCATCGGCTTCAACCTCTCGAACTCCGTCGACGCCGCGAACCTCGCGATCTGCGGCAGGGTCCGGAGACAGCTCGGACTTGAGGACAAGGTCCGCATCGAACACCACATCACGGAGACGTACAAGAGCATCGTGCGCCAGCCGTATTGCAGACGGGACGACCTTCTCGAAGTGGCCCGGGAGATCCCGAATATCTCGGCGAAACACGAGGGCGGAGATCCCGAAGCGGAAATGACGATGGACCATCCGTCCGATATTCTGGACTACTTCCGCGACAAGTCCGAAGTTCTCGCTTCTGGGGACATGCCGAAACTTCTCGCAAACTACCTCGGCAAACACGCCGCCGTCAACAGGACGGCCGAAGCGCTCACGAAACGACATATCCCCTTCATCGCCGCACCGCTGCTTCACGGACGCTGATACGAACCGGCGGGGCCGGATTCCGAAGAAACGGAATCCGGCCCCGCTTATTATCCGCGTGTCTCTTGCGTTTCTTCACGGAAGGGACTTCCGTTATTTCTTTTTCGTTCGCAGAAGGAGGCTCTTCCCCGTACAGAAGGTCCGCAGGAAGGAATCCGACGAGAGGCGCTCGTCCCCCATCGAATCCCCGAGAATGTGCTGCACCGCCGCATCGTACCGCCCCTCGCCGCAACGCGAGGACGCGATCGCGAGGTATCTCGCGAAGGCTTCGATCGAGATCCGGTCGCTTTTCCCCCAGGGCCACGGCGATGTCCCTTCAAGGTACGGCAGAAGGACCTGGAAAGCCCCGCGAAGCGACCGCCCGTCTTTGGAGCGATACCCCCACACGTCGATGCCGACCCGCTCTCCCACACGGGCCAGCGTGACCATTCCGGCGAGGGTGGAGAACACGTCGTCCTGGGGCCGCGGCGACAGAACCTGGCGGGAGAGCACGCCGTCCGGCTCTATGATCCTTGCGATCTGCGCAAGCGACGAGCGGACAGCCCGCCGCGCCGTTTCCCTTTTGCCCAGAAAGTCCGCGAAGACCGCGATCTGCGCGTTCGTCCATACTCCGAGCCGCCCGGGCGCTCGCGCGGCGCTCTTTCCGAAGGAACTCTTCGTCAGCCACGCGAGGTACGCGTCACACCAGCGGATGAGTCCCTTCCGGTCGGCGGCGGAAAGCGCCGGGGAGCGGTCGAGCATCCGAAACGCATCGACAAGCGGTATGAAGAGCGCGCCTTCCTCGATCCCGGCCGGACGTCCCTTTGGCCCCCCCGGAAAGCCGCGCGCGAAACGCAGGCTCGGATGCATCCGGGTTGCGGGCGCAACGAACCACGCGCGAAGCAAAAACGCCGCGTGGGCGGCGTATCGCTCGTCCCTCGTGAAGAAATAGGCGACCGAGAGCGCGTGCACGGACCGGGTCATGTCGACGATTCTCGAAAAGTCGTACCGGTCGTAGCGTTCGATTTCGCCGTTCATCTCTCCGGCTCGCCGGAAATAGCGCCTTCCCGCACCGGGAAGCACCGGAAAGTATTCCGGATCGAGGCTCGCGTAGTGATGGACGTCGCCGCTGACCGGATGCTCCGTCTTCTCCGTCACCGTCTGCATCAGCGTCCGGAGCGAGAGATCCGCTTCGCGCATAAGGCCGCTTTCCGTGTCGCTCAGGAATGCCGCGTTTTTCATGCGGGCATTCTTCCACAGGCAATCCATTTCGGATCCTTCGTACAGGAGAAACGAGCTTCCGCGCTCCTCCGATATCCAGGTCAGCGCATGTGCGGCTCCGGAAGTCACCAGAGCCATCCCGCAGAGGAACACAACCGAAAGCACAAACACCTTGCAGCAGTTCCGTCGCATACCGTTCTTCCCCCCGTCCCGTTCTGAGCGGTTCCATATCGCGTACAACTGGTATTATATGTCCTGTCGCATCCGCTGTCTTGAACGCGACGCAAATATTTCGGAAAACCGACGGACGGACGAGCCCTTTCGCCCCATGGCAGCATTCACTCGCTGAGGAGCGCTTCGTCGCGGTATTTCCTTCATTGACGGAGAGTGATCACCCATGACATGGGGATACGTTATCGCAACACTGCTTCTGAACGTTCTGGCGAATCTCTTTCTCAAGAACGGCATGTCGTCCCTCGCCGGAGGGGGGAAAGAGGCGCTGCTCCACATGATCCGGACGCCGTCGATCTACATCGGCGCCGTCTGCTACGGGGCCGCCTTCGTCACGTACAGCCTCGCGCTGACGAAGATGCACCTGAGCGTCGTCTACCCGCTCATAACGGGCGGAATCGCCGTCACGCTCGCGCTCGTGTCGATCACCATCTTCGGAGAAACGCTTCGAATGGGGCAGGCGCTCGGGATCGTCCTGATCGTCGCTGGCATCTGGTTCCTCTCCCGATGACGTTTCCGGCCGCGAAAGAGGCCGTCGTCGCCCCGCTCCTTTCGTGGTTCCGGCGGAACGCGCGCGATCTTCCCTGGAGACGCGGCTACGATCCCTACCACATTCTCGTCTCGGAGTTCATGTTACAGCAGACGCAGATGGATCGGGCCGTCGCCTATTTCCTCGAATGGATCCGTCGTTTCCCCACGCTGAACGCACTGGCGCGGGCGGACGAAAGCGAGGCGCTGAAGCTCTGGGAGGGGTTGGGCTATTATTCCCGATGCCGCAACCTTCTTGCGGCCGCGCGGACGATCGTGGAGACGTGGAACGGACGCGTACCGGAAGACCCCGCGTCGCTGATGACCCTGCCCGGAATCGGCCCCTATACGGCCGGAGCCGTCGCCAGCATCGCATACAACCGTCCCGTTCCGGCCGTGGACGCGAACGCGCGGCGCGTCGTCTCCCGGCTGGAGGGACGCCCCTTCCGGAATGACCGCGACGTCGCGTCGTTCCTGGCCGGAATCATTCCCGACGACGAACCGCGGACATTCAATCAGGCGCTCATGGAGCTTGGGGCGATTGTCTGCACCGCAGCGCGCCCATCCTGCGACGCATGTCCGCTGAACTCCGCCTGCAAAGGTCGGTCGAGCGGGGAAATCTTCCTTCCGTCGTCCGCGCCGACCTCGCAACGGCCGACACGACCGGCAGCGGCCGCCGTTCTCTTCCACGACGGGAAGGTGTTCCTTCGCAGACGTCCCGATACGGGGCTATGGGCGGGAATGAGCGAGTTTCCGTGGGAGGAGACGTCGCCGGGCGAGTCGCCCGAATCCGCCGCACGGCGCGCCATAGCGCCGTTTTACGGAGAAACCGGAACTGTCGGCGTCATCGGTCCCGTATCGCATGCGTTCACCGGAAATCGCATCCGGCTGACCGGAGTCCTGTTGCGCCTTCATCCGGGAAGCGGGATTAGGGAGCGACCGATGCCTTTACAGGGACGCTGGGTTCCCGTCGAAACGCTTGATGACGAGACGCTGCCCGCCGGATCCAGAAAGCTGCGGGATCTGCTCCTTCGGGACGAGGCCGAAAGAATGCGTGAACTCGCGCTTCCGTTCGGGGACGGCGCCTGAGGGTGTATGATACATGTGTTTCTATTTTCACGGAGGAAGGTGACGCCGTTGAATCAAACCATTGAGACTATCAGGAACAGGCGCAGCATCCGGAAGTATCTTCCCGAACAGATCTCGCGCGACGCACTCGACCAAATTCTCGACGCGGCGATCTGGGCCCCGAGCGGCCATAACGATCAGTCATGGCGTTTCCTCGTCATCCAGGACGCCGCGACGCTCGACGCAATCAACGAGAAAACAAAGGCGAACATGAAGAAGTCGCCCATCGATTGGGTGCGCGATATGGGGAACAACGAGAAATTCCACGTGTTCTACCATGCTCCGACCGTGATCGTCGTCTCCGGCAAGGAGGACGCGGACAGCATCCTCAAGCCGATTGTCGATTGTTCCGCGGCGATACAGAATATGCTTCTCGCGGCGACGTCACTGGGAATCGGGAGCTGCTGGATCGGCCTGACGGCCTTTTTCTTCGCGGACCGCGAGAACGTCCGGACTCTCGGCATTCCCGAAGGGTGCGTTCCGTACTACTCCGTCACGCTCGGCTACCCGGACCCGACCCTCACACCCCGTGCGCCGAAGCGGAAAGAAGACAGCGTTTCCTGGTACGCCGCTCCCGAAACGAAGCGCTGATGCGGCGCGAGGGCGATTTGCGGCTTTCGGTCTGAACGAAAGGTGGTGCGTTCCGTGAAAACCGTTGTTCTGGGAAAGACAGGACTTCGCATCTCCGAACTGGGTTTCGGCGGCATTCCGATCATCAGGCTTGCCCCCGAAGAAGCCGTCTCCGTGCTCCGGCGGGCTTTCGACCTCGGCATAACTTTTTTCGACACGGCGAACGTCTATCACGACAGCGAGGAAAAGATGGGCGACGCGTTCCGGGGAATCCGGGATTCTATCGTTCTCGCCACAAAGAGCATGAAACGTACGGCGCAGGGGGCGGCGGATGACATCGAACGCAGCCTCGGGATGCTCCGGACCGATCACGTCGACCTCTTCCAGTTCCATCAGGTGTCCCAGGAAGCGGACTGGCAGGCGATCTCGGGGCCGGGCGGCGCGATGGAAGCGGCGGACGCGGCGCGGAAGGCCGGAAAGATCCGTCACGTCGGAATCACCTCGCACAGCATTCCGATGGCGATCCGGCTCATAAAGACCGGACTCTTTGAAACAATCCAGTTCCCGTTCAACTTCATCGAGGACGAGGCCGCGCACGAGCTGCATCCGATCGCGCGTTCGCTCGGACTCGGAATACTCGCCATGAAGCCCTTCGCCGGAGGCGCTATAAGCGACGCAAGAACCGCGTTCGCGTTCCTGCGCGCCCACGACGGCGTCGTTCCGATCCCCGGGTGCGATTCCGTGGCTTCCGTGGAGGAAATCGCATCGTTCTATCGGGATGGCCTTGTCGCAACGGATGAAGACATCGAGCGCATGAAGGCGTTGAAGGATGAAATCGGGACGGAGTTCTGCCGCAGGTGCGAATACTGCATGCCCTGCCCCAGAGGGATTCGCATCGCGCAGGCGATGATCTATCCGCTTCTGGCGCGCCGAATGTCCCCCGCAGTCGCCTCCGGGTTCTCAAAAGCGGTGATGGATGCGGTTCCGGACTGCGTTTCGTGCGGCATCTGCACGAAACGATGCCCCTACAGCCTTCCCATTCCGAGATTGCTGCGGGAATGCCATGAACTCTACCTGCGCCACTGCTCGGAGGCCGCCCCCGACTGAGAAACAACGGCGGAGGGCAACGGGATCGGCCGTTGCCCTCCGCCGTTCTCCATCCGGCTTACCCGTTCAGGAGCTCTTCGAGGATATCGAGTCCGCGCTTGACGTACTCGGGCGACGCTTGGGTTCCCATGTGCCCGATCCGGAAGACGCGTCCCGCCAGGGGGCCGTAATTCCCGCCGACGACGACGCCGCGCCGCCGCAGCGCCGTGTCGAGTTCGCCGAAACTCCACCCTTCGGGGACGAGAGCCGCCGTCACCGTCGGAGAGCTGATCTCCCCGGATAGCGGGTAGAGGGAAAGCCCCATGTCGCGAAGCCGCTTCCGGCAATAGGCCGCCGTTTCCGAATGCCGCTTCCAGACCTGTTCTATCCCTTCGCGCAGCAGATCGTCGAGCGACGCGTGGAGCGCGGACATCGAGTGCCAGTTATGCGTATAGGGGAAGAGCCCCTGTTCCACGCAACGCCTCCACGGAAGCAGCGCATCGTACCCGGCGTAGGCGGTCCGTTCGACCCTCTCCCACGCTTTTTCGCTGACGCTCACCATCGCCAGATCCGGCAGGATTCCTAACACCTTCTGACTCCCCAACATCCCGAGGTCGATTCCCCAGTCGTCAACGAACAGCTCGACCCCGCCGGCGCTCGAAACGAAATCCACTGCAAGCAGCGCCCCGGTCTCGCGCGCAATCCTGCCCAAGGGTTCGAGCGGCGTGATCGTGCCGCTCGGCGTTTCGCAATGAACCGCCGTAATCAGACCCGGCCGGAAGGAAAGCGCTTCCTCGCGCACCTTCGCGAAATCCGGAATATCGTTGAACGCCGCGCAAACGCTACGGACGTCCGCACCGAGCGACGACGCCATATCCGCGAACCCTTCGCTGAAAAGGCCGTTCACGACGCACAGCACCCGGTCTCCCGGACGAAGGACGCTCTTGAGCGAAGCCCACAGGGCGAGCATGCCCTCTCCCGACATGGTGACGACGCTCTGGTTCGGTGCGAAGAGGAGAGACTTCAGTTGCGCCTCGACATCTTCATAGAGTTTGAAAAAATCCTTCTCGAGATCCGCACTCCCGAAGTTCTCCCCGTACCGCTCGAGATGCCGTTTTTCGACCGACACGGGACCGGGAACAAGACCAACCGGATATGTCCGCACGCTATCGACTCCCTTTCACTTTCGATTCTTCAGGATAATGATACGGCGCCGCGCATCGTTCGTCCTGTTCCTGTTCGGCGAATGAAGAGGCCGATCTGGCCATAAGAAAACGGGGCCGCTCCCGTAAGAGCGCCCCGTTCGTAGTCCGGAAAACCGGTTTTGACAGCGTTTCGTGTTATCCGGTTACCACTTCAGACCGGTGATGAAGATGTACAGGATGGCGACCGGCGCGAGAACCTTGCAGACCCACATCCAGGGCTCCATGAGCCCGAAGGAGTACTCGCCGTTGTTGGAGACTTCTTTTCTCGCTTCGGCCGTCCAGAACCAGCCGACGAACAGTGAAATGAACACGCCGCCGAGCGGCAGCAGGACGTTGGAAGACATGAAATCCATGGCGTCGAGGAAATCCTTGCCTGCGACCTTCAGACCTCCGGTCAGGGAAATCGCGGACGGAACGCCGATCGCGAAAATGATAATTCCGAGCACCCATGCGGCTTTGGCGCGCGGCCACCCCTTGTCGATGAAGTACGCGCTGACGACCTCAAGCAGCGAGATGGAAGAGGTGATCGCCGCGATGAAGAGCAGGATGAAGAAGAGCGCCGACCAGATCATGCCGCCGGGCATCTTCGCAAAAACTCCGGGAAGCGTCACGAACGTGAGGCCGGGCCCCGCGCCTGCATCGACGCCGAAAGCGAAGACCGCCGGGAAGATGACCATGCCGGCGAGGAGAGCGACCAAGGTGTCGATCGTGCAGACCTGGATCGCGGAGCTTGGGAGAGTTGTCTTTCGATCCACATAGCTCCCGTAGGTGATCATGCATCCCATTCCGAGCGACAGGGAGAAGAACGCCTGCCCCAAGGCCGCGCCGAGGCTTCCACCGGAAAGCTTCGAGAAATCCGGCTTCAGGTAGAACGCCATCCCCTTCTCCGCGCCGGGAAGCGTCACGGAGCGGACGATAAGCACGATCAGGATCACGAAGAGGGCGGGCATCAGGAACTTGCAGTAGCGTTCGATTCCCTCGCCGATTCCCTTCGCGACGATGAAGATCGTCGCGAGCATGAAGATGGCCTGGTAGATGACGACCTGCGTCGTGTTGGTCACGAATCCGCCGAAGATCTCTCCGGCCTTGCCGGCCGCAGCCGCGTCCATGAGGCCCGTAAAGGAGAAGATCGTGTATTTGATCGTCCAGCCGCCGATTACGCAATAGAAGGACAAAATGATAAACCCGGCGGCGATGCCCATCCAGCCGACGATAGGCCACATCCCGCCCTTGAGCTTCTCGAAGGATCCGACCGCGTTCAGCTGCGCCTTGCGGCCGATCGCCATCTCCGCGAGCATCACGGAGAATCCGATAATAAACACGATCGCTACGTAGACAAGAACAAATGCCGCGCCGCCGTTTTGTCCGGTTATATACGGAAATCGCCAGATATTACCAAGACCTACTGCAGAACCTGCTGCCGCGAGGATAAACCCGAGTTTGCTGCCCCATTGCTCTCTTTGTTCGGCCACTGCGGTATCCCTCCCTGAGTCTTGATAAATTCACCCGATAATTTGAAATACTTTTACTACCCTCCTTTCGCACGGTGTTTCGTATGACGCAAGTGATTATACATCTGTTCGCAGTTTTCCGGGAGTTCCGGATTCAAGAATCGTGAAGATTGAAAGGCATGTCTCTTCATTTATGTACTTGACTAAATTAATGCACCTTCAGTTGTCTTTCCGGAGGGAACGAGTACAATACAAAAAGAGGGGGAATGCTCATGTGTCTTGCCATTCCGCATACGATCGAGTCCATAGTCGGAGAGCGCCTCTGCGTGGCGCGCGCAGGATCCGCAAGGACTGAAGTCCGCACCGACCTGATCGAGAACATCCGTGTCGGCGACGTCGTGCTCGTCCACGCCGGATTTGCGATCGAACGCCTCGAAGAACGGGAATCCGAGGAATTGCTCCGCCTCTTTGACGAGATCCGCGCGAAAACTCCCGGAACCCGGCAATGACGCCTCATCCGACTCCTGAAGCGATCATCCGGGCGCTTCGGGAGCATTCCCCGGAGTCGTTCAGCATCATGGAAGTCTGCGGGACGCACACCGTCTCCGCGTTCCGGTCGGGCGTCCGTTCGGTTCTGCCCGAAGGGTATCGCCTGATTTCCGGTCCCGGATGTCCCGTCTGCGTCACGTCCCAGGGACAGATCGACAGCGCCGTCGCCCTGGCGGACGTTCCGGAAGCGATCATCCTGACCTATGGCGATATGCTCCGGGTTCCGGGATCCTGCGGCTCTCTCGCGGACGCACGGGCCCGAGGACGCGATGTCCGCGTCGTCACAAGCGCCATGGAAGCTCCCGACATCGCCCTCGCGTTCCCCGAACGACAGGTCGTCTTTCTCGCGGCGGGCTTTGAAACGACAGCTCCGGCTACGGCGGCGATGCTTTCGGACGCGGCGGAACGGGGGCTCCGGAATCTGTCGATCCTCTGCCTTCACAAGCGCACCCCCCCGGCGGTACGCGCGTTGCTGGAGGACAGGGCGCTCGGAATCGACGCGCTGATCCTGCCGGGGCATGTATGCGTCATCCTCGGACACGTCCCTTTTATGTTCATTTCTGAAGAGTACGCGCGTCCGTGCGTCATTGCGGGTTTTTCCGCCGAATCGATGCTTCTCGGCATTCTCGATCTCGCGGTCCAGAGTGCCAGAGGGGAGACGAAGCTGCATTCCGTCTACCCGGACGCCGTAAAAAACGAGGGGAACCGGAAAGCGACGGAACTCATGGACCGGGTCTTCGTCCCGTGCGATTCCGTCTGGCGGGGTCTCGGGACAATTCCCTCGTCCGGAATGCGGCTTGCGCCTTCGTTGAAGGATTTCGACGCGGAACTTCGTTTCGGCGTTTCGCCCGGAGAACCGCCCGAGCCGTGCGGATGCCGCTGCGGGGACGTCCTGCGCGGACGCATCACCCCGCCCGAGTGCCCGCTCTTCCGGACAACCTGCACCCCCGCAGCGCCCGTCGGTCCGTGCATGGTTTCGAGCGAGGGAACCTGCGGCGCGTATTTCCGTTTTTACAAGGGAGGCACTGTAGCATGGGAGGTTTCCTGACGCTGGGACACGGAAGCGGCGGACGGTTGACGAACGATCTCGTGCGGCGGATCACGTCGGTCTTTCCCGCCCCTGAAACGCCGTCCGCATTCGAGGACTGCGCCTATCTTCCCGACGGATACGCCATGACCCTCGACGGCTTTACCGTTTCGCCGCGCGTCTTCCCGGGCGGCGACATCGGCAAGCTCTCGATCTGCGGGAGCGTCAACGATCTTGCGGTCCGGGGCGTCCGGCCGGAATGGATCGCGATGGGGCTCATTCTCGAAGAGGG
>CAZVUT010000086.1:0-11512 GCA_964630155.1 uncultured Synergistaceae bacterium | reverse complement strand
TCTTTTGCAAGTCCCTTGAAACAATCAATAAGGTACGCGATCTGCTGAAATGTGAAAAACGAGATGCCTAACGGCAAGAATATGTCTCGAGCTATCCATTTTTCTCCACACAACCAAGCAACGTTATACATAATAAAATTAGTATATTTAAAATAAGCAATCAGAAATAAATTAACAAAAACACCGCTGTAAAGCCAGAACTTGCGAACTCCGGCTCGTTCCGAAGTTTTTTCTATCAGGCGTCCCCAAGAGTAGTTAAAAAGAATTGAGAAGAGTATAAGAAATACGAATGGTGGATTCCAGTAAGAGTAAAATACCAATGAAGCAACCAAAAGCATAGCCAGAGCAACATCAATAATCCGCTGAGCGCAGGCGAGTCGAAAGAGGATCCAAGTAGCCGGTAAAAAGACAAAAAGGAAAATATAGGAGTTAAAAAGCACGACACTGCCTCCTAGTGACGATATAAATTTAAGTATTATCTTTTAATGTTTAATTTTTATAAATGCCTAATGTGTTTTCAAATTTATACAAGATATTTATAAGCAGCACTAATTATTTCCACCGTCTTCCGCCCTTCCCGCGCCATGACGACGGGAGCGGGCTTTCCCTCAAGAACTGCGGGGATAAAGGCGTACAGCGCGCCGTGTCCGCCGCCGTAGACGCTTTTTATGTCGTAGCTCGCGGTCTGAACTTCGGCGTCCATCGGGTCTTCGTCCGCGAAAAGCCACTGTTCGATCCGGTTCATCGCGACGCCGCCGATCCGCACCGTTCCCCTCTCCCCCATGACCGTGATGCTGCCTTCGAGGTTTTTGGGGTACGTGAGCACGGAGACGTTGATGTTGCCGATCGCGCCGGACCGGAATTTGAGTCCGACCGTTATGGTATCCTCCGCTTCGATTCGCCGCCCGAGTGTCGACGAGATGGCGAAAACCCGTTCGACGGCTCCCCCCATCCACTGGACCATGTCGACGTAGTGCGCGGCCTGGTTCGAGAGGCAGCCTCCGTCGAATTCCCACGTGCCGCGCCACGGCGCCTGGTCGTAGTAGTCCTGCGGGCGCGTCCAGAAGACGTTCGACGTGATCATGTGGATCCGGCCGAAGCGCCCCGCTTCGATCGCGCGGCGCAGCAACCGTATCGTCGAGTTCAGGCGGTTCTGCTTGACTTCCATGTAGAGCACTCCGGCTGTGTCGCAAACAGCGATGGCCTCGTCGACCGATTCGAGCGACGTCCCGAGCGGTTTTTCCGACAGGATATGTTTGCCGGCGTGCGCGGCCTGGATCGCGTGCTTCGGGTGAAGCCCGGAGGGGGTGCAGATGGCGACAATTTCGATGTCGGGGCGCGCGAGCATTTCGGCGTAGTCGACGTAGGGGGTGCAGCCGGTCTTTTCTGCGAGCGCCTTCGCCCGTTCCGGGATGATGTCGCAGCAGGCGACGAGGCGCAGTCCTTCGGTCGCTTCTATGGCTTTGACGTGGTTGTCGCTGATCCGGCCACAACCCAGAATCGCGATGGCGTGTGCGGTTGTGTTATTCATTTTTGCTCTCCTTTTCAAGGGGCGAAGCGGATTTCTGCAAGCGTTTTCTGCCCTTTTCAGTCAGACGATATCGCTGCAGGCGGCTGTTCGGCGCATCGGGAACAGTCATCTCGATCAATCCGGCTTTCAGCGCCGGAGCCAGATACGCTTTTCGAAAGTGCCCGGCGCTTTTCAACCGGAGTTCGGCCTGGAGTTCGCGCCTGCTCATTTCTCCACTGAAAACGGAGAGGAATGTGACTTCGGTGGTGACTTCGGTGGTGACTTCGGTGGTGACTTCAGTGGTGTCCGATCCTTTGTCCGTCGTCGGCAGATACACAACGGTTTTAAAGATATCGCCTTCGGTCAGTTCCGGTAGTCTTCCTCCAAAAGTTTTCCCATATTTCGTGAGATTGCGCACTCCGGAACCAAGTTCGTCGGCACGCCCTATCTCCCGGAAAAACCGCGCGATTACGGGATTTTTCGGAAAAGGAGAAAAACACGCCGGGTCGATGGGGCCGAAACCATGCGGTTTGTTGCTGTTTTCCGTGCGCACGGCGTCATGTTCGATGATCAGCTTGGCAGGGAATGGATTGGAATACTCCCTGTGGATGAGAAGATTTGAGGCGATTTCCCGGAAAATCAGCTCCCGCAGGCTTATTCGCATGTCCCGTTCCAGATAGAAAGGGTCGGGCAAATGTTTTGCGATAAACGCCATGATCCTGTCGTAACTGTCGATCAGGTTTGTGCGCACGTCGTCCCGATCGTCGTATCGGTCGAGGTTGCTGACGCGGAGAATGAGATCGGTGCGATGATGGGGCACAGCAGAAAGTATTGTATCGTCCTTTCCCAACAAAAGGATGCCCGCCAACGTAATCCCGCTTTTCCCCGTTTCAAGGTCCGTTTGATGAAGCTGCACGCTTTTCAGCAGTTCCATATCGTCCATACGCAGCCACGGGTGATCCTTTCGCTGGATTCCGGCGATTTTTCGCACACGGAAAAATAGATCCTCGCGAAGATCGACAAGCTCGGCATAGGGATAAATGCGGTTCTCGGAATACGAATTCTGTTTCCGCCTGTAGAGTTCTGCAACGGAACGGGTATGATCCGTAATGTCGAAGTCCCCGTCCTCGTTTCGATCGAAAATACGTCCGCCGCAACGATGCACCTGCGAACTCTCGGGCACATAGACGCGCAGGATTGTGACGCCGTCCGCCACTACGTCATCCAACGCAAGGTACGATGGCGGGTTGATCTTTTGGGGGTTATTCAGCGTCGTTGCAAACTCTTTTTTTATCTGAGAAACATGCTCCGGATCGATGCCGATAATTCTACCGGTATCCGCAACTCCGAGAAGGAGCGTTCCCCCGTTCCGATTGAGAAAAGCGCACACGGTTTCGAACACGCTTCTGCTGAGAGCGTGTCGCGATTCCTTGAATTCGGTCGTCAGCCCTTCTCCATTTTGGATAAGGCCCCGTATGCGCTCGATGTCGTTCATTCCGTTCTCCTTCTCTGTGAAGAAACGCCGTTACAACCGGACGAGGTTCGGGTGCTCGTCCGGGTCGATCTTGAGCGTCATTGCGACGATGTTCTTCGTGTCGAGGATGATCGGCGCGTGTTCGAGCAACAGGCGATAATCGACGTTTTTCGTGTGCGCCGACGTGATGACGACGGCGTCGCAGTTGTTCAGGAGTTCCTTCGTCAATTTTTCGGGCTCTATATGGGCGCCGTTCCACCGAACTTCCGTGCAGTTCGGTTCGACGGGCAGGACGGCGGCGCCTTTGTTTTCGAGATTTTCCCATACCTTGAAGGCCGGGGATTCGCGAAGGTCGTCGATGTCTCCCTTGTAGGTCAGGCCCAGAAGGACGACGCGGCTGCCGTTCAGCGGCTTTTTCCGCTCGTTCAGGAGGTCCTGGAGCCGGCCGACGACGTATGCGGGCATGTCGTCGTTGATATCTCCGGCCATTTCGATGAGTCGCGTGTGGTAGTCGTGCGCGCGGGCCTTCCACGTGAGATAGTACGGGTCGATGGGGATACAGTGTCCTCCGACGCCGGGACCGGGATAGAACGGGACGAAGCCGAAGGGTTTGGTCGCGGCCGCCGCGATGACGTCCCAGACATCGACGCCCATCTTGTGGCAGATGACCGCCATTTCGTTTGCGAGCGCGCAGTTGACGATCCGGAAGGTGTTTTCGAGGATTTTGGTCATTTCCGCCTCCCGCGTGCTTTTGACGACGTGGACGGGCGCGTCGAGCACGGCTTCATACAGTTCGCGCGCAACAGCCGCACACTGCGGCGTGCATCCGCCGACGACTTTCGGCGTGTTTTTCGTCTTGTAGCGCGCGTTGCCGGGGTCGACGCGTTCGGGCGAGAAGGCGAGATGGATATCGCGCCCGACGACGAAACCCGCCTCTTCGAAGAGCGGCCTGAGGACTTCGTCGGTGGTCCCGGGGTAGGTCGTCGATTCGAGAACGATGAGCATCGGACTGTGGAGGTGCGGGACGATTGATTTCGCCGAGTTGACGACGTAGGAGAGGTCGGGCTGCTTGTAGATGTCGAGCGGCGTCGGGACGCAGATCGCGACGATGTCGCACGTCTGAAGCTGCGCGAAGTCGATCGACGCGGACAGTTTTCGTTCGCGGACAAGCTTCTGCAGGTCCGAGTCGACGATGTCGCCGATGTAGTTCTCTCCCCTGTTGACTTTGTCGACTTTATCGGCCTGAATGTCGAAACCGGTGACGGCAAACCCGGCTTTGGCCTTTTCGACCGCGAGGGGAAGGCCGACGTAGCCGAGGCCGATGACGCCGATGCGTGCGGTGCGGTTGCGGATTTTTTCAATGAGGTTCTGCGTCACGTCGCTCACCTTATCTGTCGTAGAATGTCTGTCGCTCTATGAGCTGCTCTTCCGCAACCGGACGAAGCACGCGGGCGGGAGAGCCCATGACGATCGTCCGCGCGGGGACGTCTTTCGTGACGACGCTGCCGGCCGCGACGAGGGCGTCTTCGCCGATTTCGATGTTGGGAAGAATGGTCGCATTCGCGCCGATTCTCGCTCCCCGGCGCAGCGTCGGTCCGCCGAAGTGCTTCTTGCGTTCTTCGGTGCGCCCAAGGTAGTTGTCGTTGGTGAAGACGACGCACGGCGCGACGAAGCAGTAGTCCTCTACCCTGGAGAACGCTGTGATGTAGGCGTTCGTCTCGATCTTGCACTTCCGGCCGATCGTGGTTTTGTTTTCTACGGTCGCCCCGCGTCCGATGATCGTGAGTTCCCCGATCGCGACGTTTTCGCGGATCGTCGCGAGATCGCCGACGAAGACGCCGTTCGCGAGAGAAGCCCCTCGGTACACCACGCATCCGGCGCCGATCGTGACGCCTTCGCCGATGACGAGGGCTGTAAGCTCTACGGATGCTCCGCCGGTGGTCGCGCTCATCCCCGCCTTCATCGGCATTTTGCCGAGAATTGCGCCGTCGCAGATAATGCTTCCCGCGGCGATGCGCACGCCGGAACGAACCACGACGTTATGGCCGATCCGTACGTTCGGGCCGATTTCAACGTCGGGTTCGACGACGACATTCGATCCGAAGATGACATTTGGAGCGATCTTTGCTTCGTTACTGATGTCGCATTGCTTCATTTCGTTTCACGTCCTCTGCGAAAAACTCTTTCGTATAGGGTATCAGAATATCACGGCGTCGTTCTTTCAGGGACCCATTTTTCAACGGAAACCCGAATTTTCGACAATATAAAGCGAAAGATTGCCGCCGGTCTCCAGTCGACCGGCAATACGACATACAATCCGCATTTCTCAAGCACGATAAAATGCATTGCAACGAATACGACGCATAGCGCCATGCTCGCAACTCCCCAGGCAAGGGACGCGTTGTTCGCAATCAGGAAGACTCCGCCGCCCCAAAGGAACGCAAGAAGAAGCTGAAGAAGGACGCGCACCGGCGTTGTCCCGAGACGAAAATTCCCCATGAGCCATTTGGAGTACATCAGGGAAAGGACAAGCCATGTGATGCTGGTTGCGAACGCGACGCCGGGAGCGCCGAACGGAACATAGAAAAGCCAGTCGAGAATGCCGTTGACGCCCATGGAAAAAACCGAGAGCACGGTGACGCCGTACAGGCGTTTTCGCGCCTGCGCCATGCGATAGAAGACGGTGCATGTCAGATTGAGCGGCCCTGCGAGAAAGTAGGCCGCGGCGCACAGCCCCGTTACGCGTACGTCTTCGGGTGAAAAGGCGCCGTATCCCCAGACAAGCCGGATAGCCGGTATAGCAATGGCTGCACACGCAATGCTGATAGGAATGAAATATGCGAACGCGATCTCGATGGCTTGCGAGGCGCCCGCCTGAAGCCGTGCGCGTTTCTCATCTTCGTCTGCTGCGTCTTCACCGCTCTTGACGGATTTCGCCAGGAAAATCAGCAGCGGGGACGAAGCGAAGGAAAGGATGATGCCGAAATAGAGGTTCGCGTAGGAAAGGTGCGTCACGGCTCCGACCGAGAGCATGGAGACGAAGTAACGATCCACGAGGACATACAGAGCACCCACGCCGAGTATCGCCGCGCAGGGGATGAAGTCCGAAAAAACGCGCGAAATAAGCTCCTTCGGGTACCGTCGATATCGCATCGGCATATCCCGAAGCGAGAGAAAAAGGCCGATGGTGTTGCAGACCAGCCAGAAGCTCATGGATATCGGAAGCGACACCGCCCCCCACAGAAAGGCTCCTGCGACGAAGACCGCAAACCCCAGAAGGCTCGTGACCGCTCCGACGACGGACGGCAGGACGTATCGCTCCGTCGCCGTGGTCCACGTATCGAGCCCGGTCTTCAGGGCGAGTGAAAAGGTATAGGGAACAAGGCACCAGAGCATCACGACGCTCCAGGCGAGGCGATCGCCGGAAAAGCCCGGCGCAAAAAACAGGACGACTTCGCGCCCCCGAAAGGTCAGCAGGAGACAGACGAGACAACCGAATGCGACGATCATCCGGTTGATGCATCCCATGAGATCCCGCCCGCGTTCCGGTTCCTTGTGCAGCGCGCTGATCAGCGTCGGAAGAACGGCGTTTTCCAGCGCCCCCGACACGGACCCCACAAAGAAACCGACGAGTCCAAGCGCCATGTTGTACGCGTCCATCGAGGCCGAGGCGCCGAAAAGCCACGCGATCATGATGGTTCTGATGTAGCCGATCGGCTTGGTTGCAAGCGTGATGCCGGTGATCAGAAGCGTGGAATTCCGCGCCGAACGGACAGCGGCGAGGCGATCCAGCAGAGCACAGAAGGATCGCCACATTATTTCGACCGCTCCACCTGTCGGGACGCTTGGCCGGTATGGGATGAATACGTTCTTCGAAAACTATCGTGCGCTTTCATGAGTAATATTTTTACTCGTTTTGCGAAACCATGTCAAGATACCAGGAACGTCTCAGACTTTGTCCAGTCCGACAATCTGGGAGAATCGAAGGAATCGGGCGCTCATCATCGCCGATCGCGGTCACGCTCTATCCCGGCTCAGGGTATCGGTGATTTTACGCGGAGTACTGGAGAGGATCTCTGTTCAACGAACGACCATGAGCGCGCTATTCTTCGCCCTCTTTCACCGCAACTTCGATGTCACCGGGAAGAATCGAAAATTGCACTTTCGCGCCGATGTGGACCGAAAGGGGCTCGAGAAGGTCCGGCGAAATCTCCGCCTGCCAGAGGATTTGACCTGTCAGGATGGAAAGACGAACCGAACTTCCGAGAGGGAGGATCTCCTCCACGGTCCCCTCGCGCATGTTCGGCTTCAGTATCGGATCAACGGGTACGTCGGGCGTGAGAAGGCGGATCTTGTCCGGAGAGATGAACGCGCCCGCCGAACCGAAACGTATCGGCGATTCGATCCGGAGCGTGACGGAGTCGCCTTCGAAATACGGCCCGTCATCTCCGGGAGCGGTCCTTCCCCGGAAGAAGTTCCCCCACCCAAGCAGATGCCACGCTTCGCCTCGCTCGCCGTTTTTCCAGAGCGTTTCGACGGCGAAAGAGCGCTCCGTCCGGCCTTCTTTCATGACGATGACGCAATCTCCGAGCGTACAGAGGTCGTCGAGCTGATGGGTGACGTAAAGCACGGGAATATTCGTCTCGCGCTGCAGGGCGCGCAGTTCGTTGCGAAGACTCCTCCGGAGCGGGCCGTCGAGGGCGCTGAAGGGTTCGTCGAGCAGGAGCATTTCCGGTTCGGACGCGAGCGCGCGGGCGAGCGCGACGCGCTGACGCTGCCCGCCGGAAAGCTGCGAGGGGTATCGGTTTTCCAACCCCGAGAGGCGCATTGATTCCAGTTGCGCCGCTGCGAACGCACGGGCGTCGCGCCCCGCTTTCCTGCATCCGAAGAGGACGTTCTCCAGCGCTGTCATGTGAGGAAAGAGCGCGAGGTTCTGGAAGAGCAGGCTGATCCTCCTCTGTTGCGGAAGGAGTCGCTTCCGGGCGCTTCCGCCCGAAAACAACGTTTCGTTTCCCAGACGTATCGTCCCGCGTTCAGGGTTCCGGAGTCCCGCGATGATCCGCAGCGTCAGGCTCTTGCCCGAACCGCTCGGACCGAAGAGAACGCCGATCTCGCGCTCGAGGCGGATCGAGACGTTCAGGGCGAACGCTCCGATCCGGTCCTCGAAGTCCGCCTCAAACCATGCGCTCATGACGATTCGTCTCCATTCGCCGGACCGCCGCGAGACACGCAACTCCGACGGCGACCAGAATGCCTGCGGCGATATGCGCCGCGCCGAAGTTCAGGGATTCGACCTGTCGATAGATATAGAGCGGAAGCGTCTGCGTTCGCCCCGGCATGTTGCCGGCGATCATCAGCGTGACGCCGAAGTCGCCGAGCACCCGGGCCGACGAGAGCGCAAGCCCGGTAAGCAGCATCCTGCGCGACAGCGGGAGCGTGACACGGAAGAAGATCCGCCATTCCCCCACTCCCAGGGTGCGTGCGGCGTCCTCCAGATCCCTGTCGACTCCGGAGAAGGCTGCGCGCGCGGCCTGGATCATGATCGGAAGGGCGGGCGTCAGGCCGCCGATCACCGTGGCCGGAAACGCGAAGAGGATGTGATGCTCCCGGAAAAACGGGATGCTTCCCATTCCGTAGAGCAAATAGAAGCCCAGAACCGAGGGAGGGAGAATGATCGGAAGTTGCAGGAGCGTGGACAAAAGATCCCGCCCCCGGAAGCGGCGCCGGGACAGAAGCCACCCGAGCGCGCCTCCGAGGACGAGAAGCAGCGGTACGGCGTACGCAAGGACTCTGAGGCTGAGAAAGAACGCCTCGTTCATTCGTGTGTCGGTTATTTCTTTCCGGTCTGCGCCTGCGCGGAAACCATTTCAAAGCCGTTCGAGAAGAAGAGCTTCGCCGCTTTTTCCGTCGAGAGGTATTCCACGAGCTTTTCGGTCTCCGGATTCGTGCGCCCCTTGACGTTCGCCATGAAGAGAACCTGCGGCGCGGCGGACACCATCGCGAAACTTCCTCCAAGCTTCTGCGCGTTGCTCAGCGGCAAGAGCGCATAGTCGCCGCCTCCGGCTTTCGCGGCAAGCGCCGCCTTCATGACATCTCCCATGATGATGACGCGATTTTCTTTTGACATCGCCTCGAAGAGCGATTTCGACTCGAGGTATTTCCGGGCGAGTTTTCCGAACGGCGCGACTTCCGGGTCCGCGATAACCACGGTGACCTTCGGTTCCTTCAGTCCGTCCTCCTTCGGCGACGCGTCTTTCTTCCACCACAACACGAGCGGCGACCGGACGAAAGCGCGGACGTCCGTCGCCTTTCCCTTTTCCTCCAGATAGCGGGCCCATTTTTCATCGGCGCTCATGAACAGATCGAACGGCGCTCCGTTTTCGATCTGTTTCGCGAGATTGCCCGATGCGCCGTAAACCGCTTCCATCCGGACGCCCGTATCTTTGAGGAATTCCGGCAGAATGACGTCGAGCGCGGGCTGGAGGCTTGCCGCGGCGGCGAAGGTCGCCGCCGACGAAGAGGAGACCGTAACGGAGCACAGAACAAGAACGAGTGACGCAAGAATCGAAAAGCGTACAAGGCAACGTCTCACGAAAAACCCCTCCCTGATTGAAAAAATGCGGCGCGTACACGCAACCGGGTTGCATATACGCGCCGCATTATACCGTTATGGCCGGAAAGAGGCAATTACGCCTCGTTTTTCCGTCATGAAGCGTTATTTCCCACAGGAGAAAGATCGGCGTTCTCGGTTGATTTTCCGCTCTCATGATCTTTCGGGTCTTTCGGAGCGATCAGCAGATACACCAGCGGGATGATAAGGAGCGTCAACAGGGCGGACACGAGGATGCCGCCCGCCGAAGCGATGCCGATGCCCGTCCGCAGTTCGCTCCCGAGCCCCGTCCCTATCGCCAGGGGCCACATTCCGAGATCCGCCGCCAGCGTGATCATGACGATCGGCCGGAAGGAATCCGCCAGCGCTCCGAGCATTCCGTCCCGCATCGATTCCCCGAGGTTCCGGCGCTTCTGGTAGGCGTCCATCAGAAGGACGGCGTTGTTGACGACGATCCCGATGAGCATGACGATGCCGAGCAGGACGAAGACGTTCACGCTCTCTCCGGTCATGTAGAGCGCCCAGAAGACGCCGATCAGGCCGAGCGGCAACGTTGTCATGATCAGGATGGGCTGAACGATCGACTCCAGGATCGCCGCGAGGACGAGGTATGTCAGCACGACGGCGATGATCGCCGCTTCGAGGAACGCGTCCGACGCCTCCTGCATGAATTCGTAGTCTCCCATGAACCGGTAGGTATATCCGGGCGGGAAGCTTCCGCGGGCGTCGATCGCCGACGACAGGTCGCCCACGACCGTCCCGAGGGCCGCCCCCTTCCCGATATCGGAGTAAAACATGGCCGTCCGCTGTTTGTCGACGCGGGAGATCATGATCGGCGATTTCGTCTGGCGGATGTCCGCAAGGTTGCCGAGGAGCTGCGGCTGCCCCGGGGCGCCCGTGAACAGGAACTCCTTCACCTGGTCCTTCCCCCGCTCTTCCGACAGCTTGACGCGGATATCGTACGTCCGATCCGAAGACTTGTACGTCCCCGCCTTGATCCCTTCGATATTTCCGCGCAACGCCAGACCGAGGTCCGTTTCGGCGATCCCGAGGTCCGAAAGGACCGCCCGTTTCGGGTAGATGCGTATTTCAGGCTTTCCTTCGCGGACGCTCGTATCGGAATCCTGCACATCCGGATTCCGCTTCGCTATGTCCGCAACGCGCAACGCAAGAACATCCAATTGGGTCAGTTCATCCCCACGGATCTGGACGGTGATGGGACGCGCCTGCCCGCCCGCCATGCTCGGAAGCGAAACGGTGACGATCGCGTTCGGGATCTTCCCGAGTTTTTCCCGGATGTCCGTCATCCGTTCGAAGATCGTGAAGGAACGCTCCGTCTTGTCGCAGAACCGCAGGAAGATCTGCCCCATATACACGCCTTCCGTGGCGATTCCGGCCTCGCCCTCCACCTTTCCGACCGTCGTGAGGATGTGGCGCAGCTCGGGCTGGCTTTTCAGGATGTTCTCCACCTCGCGGATCCGTTCCGTCGTCTCTTTCAGATTCGAGTCCGTCGGATACTCCAGCTTGACGTAGATCTGCCCTTGGTCCATGTTCGGCGTGAAGCTCATTCCGAGTCTCGGGAACATCCACATCGCATGGACCAGAAGGGCGATTCCTCCGGCGAGGATCGCGAAGGTCAGGATTCGGGACCGTCCCGAAAAACGCAGGAATCCGACATACGACCCCGTCAGCCGATCGAACATTCCGTTCCAGAACGCTTCGGCTTTTCTGAGAATCCACAACTTCTTCCGCTCTCCGGATTGCAGCAGGAGGAGGCAGAGAATCGGCGTGAGCGTGAAGGAGATGAAGAGCGATACGATATTGACGATGAGACTCGTCACGGCGAAGGGACGGAAGAAGAGTCCCACCATGCTGCCCATCATCGCGATGGGCAGGAAGACGACCATGTTCGTCCCCG
>CAZVUT010000085.1:0-11645 GCA_964630155.1 uncultured Synergistaceae bacterium | reverse complement strand
AAAACGGGAGATTCGGCGCGTAAATCTGTGTCCGGGGTTTCCGGGGAAGGTCAAACCGCCAAACGGAACACCGAACAAAACCGAACATTTGCCGAACATGTTCGCTCGGAACATCCAGTAGAACCGAACGAACCGAACACACTCTCTATAGAGAGTGTTCGGTGTTCGGTCTGTGTTCGGTCTGAAAACGATCTTCCTGACAAGAAAGCGCCGGTCGTTCTTGAGGAAATCCCGAAGGAAGTTTCCCTACCTCGCGTCGAACCGGAACCCGGCGCGAGCGTCCCGGTGAAACCGTCCGGCAAAAAAACCCGGAAGCGCGAGGAAGCCGAGCTTGAACGCCTTTTCAAAGACGCGGAGCCGGATGAATGTTCCCCTTCTCGCGGTATCCCCATCGACGCGGTTCCGGCTGACGTGGTGCTTCCCTGTCTGGTCTTCGACGGCAAAAAGGATCGATGGTTGGTCCGCGTCGATGTGCTCGGGAATGGTCGGAGATTGTTTCATACGGCGTGGTCGGAAAAAGGGCGCGTTACGTGGTCGTTTGAAGAGCCGGTAAAGGCGGCAGCGTCGTGAGCCGTGAACCTGAGCACGTCGCCTCCATTGTTAAGCGCGTGCTCGCTGATATCGCGAAGAACTGGGAGCGTCACCACGGCCGGCCGGTTCCCGCGCATGTGCGGAGGATGATCGACGATACCGAAGAGCCTTTGAAGGGGAGGAAAGCATCATGAACGCAACAGAGAATGTCGTGTTCCTTCGAAAAATGGACGCCGCGGAGCTGGTCGAAAGCCTGAAGGCGTGGGCCGTGGCGGGGGCGTCGCCGGTTCTCACACGTGGGGCGGACGGACATGTTTGCGTCGCGTGGGGCGGACTTTCGCGAGTGATTGCCGATTGCCTTCGACCTTCGGAAACGAAGTGGATCGCGCTTCTGGGGTGGCTCCGGTCGGAGGAATCGGAGCCCGGCGTCGATAAGGTTCTGAACTTCTTTTTTCCAACGAGCGAGGACAAGGACGACTACGTTTCCCGGATCTGGCGGATACACGACGCGCTCAAGCTTGAGGGGGAGCACCTTATGAACGGATTCGTGCGCCGGGTGCTGATCCTCGAAGCCATAGCCGAAAGTCTGCATCAAGGCGAGATGAAGCGGGCGTGATCGTCCCGCGATGAGGGGGGGCCTGACAAAACCTGACATGGACGCGACGGAGCCGCTACAGAAAAACACAGTTTTCCCGCTGACAAATGTTGACGGGTGTGCGTGGATGCGAAGCAGGACGATCTTTTCTTGGAGGTGAGGCAAAGTGGAAGTAGCACAGTTATACGCGAGTTTGAACCTGGACGATGCGCAGTTTCAACGGCAATTGAACAACACGAAAAGCGGGCTTCTCTCGGTGAGCGGGATCATGGGCGGCATATCGCGGATGGCTCCGGCGCTTATTTCCGTCGAAGCGTTCCGGCGTGCGGCAGGGGCGCTGATAAAGACCGGCGCGGAGATGGAATCCTACCGGCAACGGCTCCGGGCGGTCATCAAGGATCAGGCGGAAGCGGACCGGACGTTCGCGAGGGTGGAAAAATGGGCGGCGGTCAATCCGGTCGATACCGATGAGGCTATCGCGAGCTTCGTTCAACTGAAAGCCGCGGCCGTCGAGAACAGCGAAGAGGCGATCAAATCCGTTGCGAACCTGAGCGCCGTCATGGGGCGCGACATGCGCGAAGTGGCGGCGGCGGTCATATCGGGGGAAACGGAATCCTTGCGTCGGCTCGGGATCATGATTGACCGGAGCGGCAAGCAGGCAACCGTCCAGTCCGGACGGTTCCGGCTCGCTGTCGAGAACGACATCACGGCGGTGCGCAAGGCGATTCTCGAAATAATAGGGCTGAACTTCGCCGGAGCGATGGAGAAGGCGAAGGACTCCTTCGGCGGCGTCACGAAGACCATTTCCGGACAACTCCAGATGGTCCGGAAAGACTTGGCCGGACTGAGTGAGGGCGCTCCGTTCCGGAACATCGTATCGGGACTCCGGGAAGCGAGCGCGAGCATGGAACTGTGGACGGACTCCCGTTCGTACAAGGAGTTCATCCGGACGTTCCATTCCGGCGCGAACTTCGCAATCGACGCGACAAAGGGGCTTGCGCGGGGAGCCGTGGGAGTATTCGGAAGCGATGTCACGCAGGAGCTTTTGAAGTGGGGAATCGGTCTGAAGGCGGCGGAACTCGCCGGGCGCGGGGTTTTCTCGACGCTTAAGGGCGGCAAGGCCCTTCTTCTCGGGGGACTCGGGGTGATCAACAGCACTGCGGCCCGAGCCGGAAGCGCAATCACGTCTGTCGGTAAGGCGATGGACACGGCCGCGACTGCAACCTTCTCGTGGAAGGGGGCTCTCGGAAGCGCAGCGGGACTCTTGACGCCGGGGGGCGCGATGCTCGCGGGCATGGGGGCGCTCGCGTTGTACGCCGAAATGAGCGCGAAGAATTTCAAGGCGTTGCCTGCCGAGCTGATGAAGACGCAGGAAACGCTATCGAAGATGACGGTGTTCTCTGGTAACGGGATTCTGGGGTCTGGAATGGAGATGTCCGAACAGGTGCGACAGTGGACGAAGTCGCGGGCCGATGAAACGCGCCGGGCGCTTGCGGACGCAATGAGCAAGGCCCACGAGGATGAAGCCATACAACTTCGGGAAGCGATGACGGCGGACTCCCGGTTCAACTGGCCGGACGAACTCGGAGGTGGGATAGCGAAACTTCCTTCCTTCGGACAGCCCCTTAAGGACGCTGTGAAGGACATCACCGAAACGATGAAAGCCGAACTCGCGAAGGCGGACAGAAGCATCAGGGAATTCGGGCTGAGTTCCGGGGAGGTGTATTCCGAGATCGCGGAGCGCGTCAAGGCCGAGAGCGCGGACGTGCTGAAGGGGCTCCGGACGACATACGGCCCCGCGGGAGTCCCGGCGCTCGTCAAGTCGCTCGAACAGCTCGTCGGCAAAGTTCCGGGAATGGACATCCTCGTACGTTCCTTCAGGGAATTCAATACGGAAGCGCAGCTTTCGACCAAGCGCGTATCGGAACTGAACGGCGAAATCGGCGGACTCTCGAAGCCGATGGAAATGGCGATCAGGGCGTACAAGGGCGGATTCCTGCCGAAAGGCGCCTTTTCCGAGCTTCAGGCGTTCCTCCAGAAAGGAACCGCCGAAATATCCCGGAGAGTGTCGGCCGTCACGGACGAGACGTTCGGGGGCATGTCCCCGGCATTCAGGAACGCGATATCGTCAGCGGAACAGTCCGACCTGATGAAATCTTTAGGGATGCAGCGGCAGAGGGTCATGTCCGATCTTCGTCCGACCGGCGGACATCAGTCTCAGCCTGGGACCATCGGACATATCAGCACTCGATACGAAGTACGGCCCACTCCGCAAGTGCGCGGGGAACGTGCGTGGCTTGACGATCAGGTGCAGGCGACGCACAGGGCGCAGGGGGCGACGAAAGAGGGGCCGAAGGTCACGGTGAACGTGGGGACCGTAACGGCGACGGGAGCCGACGGACGGAAGCTCGGTGAACTTGTCTTCGACATCCTGAGCAAGAAGAGCGTCGTTCCGTCTCTGTCGGTCAGCGGCGCGGCGCAGTAATACGACACAGGCCCGGGACGAAGAGCAGTACGGCAGACTCCCGGGCCTACTTCAAGAAACCTCGATTCCGAAAGGCGGTGTTCCATGCCCGGCGACTCTCCGGAGGAAACGACAATGCAGCGGTTCATCGAGCATTCCCCCGCCCGTTTCTCTCCGGAGCGCGTCGCCGAGATCGCCGTTGCGGTTCTTGGTCCGCTGATCCGCGAGAGCATGGAACTTCTCTCCGAGATCGACGGGGCGCTGATCGCCGGTCGTGCGCAACCCGGCGACCAGGTGCAGGGCGGGGAGCGCGTTTCTCTTCAGGAACGCGCCATGTCCGCACAGGAACGGCTTGACCGACTTCCACCGAAAGCCGTGGCTCTGGCCCGGGGGTTTATGACCGTGACGGAGCGGAAGACGTGTGCGTACATCGAGGGACTTATGGACGGTCTTCACGGCGAGCTGCTGCGATCAAGAACGGGACTGTCGGATAAGAAGCTCGCGGAGATGCGGATGTGGCTTCTAGACTTCACGCGAAAGCAGATAGGAGCGTTGCCGAGGATGTGATGAGCCCAGACGCGCAAGGATGACCGTGGCGGGGCTCCCTTCTCGCGAGACGGGTGTTTGATCGTCAGCGACGACAGACCATTTTTCCGACGCCGGGAGAATGGTCTTTTTTTCTTGCGTCAGGACGTGCGCCGTATCTCGAAAAGGTATAAAGTATCGTCTCGAAGAAACGACATAGCGCCACGGGGCTGTATTCGCGTCTGGGGCGATGTGGGGGCGTCTCGAAGGGGTGAAACGGTTGATTCGACGTGCGCTTACATGGGATGAGCGGCTGACGCTGGCGGAATGGTATCTCGACAGATGCGGAATCCGCGAGTATTCGGAGCAGAACCTTGATCGAGCGGCGCGTGACCGGACAATCGCCTATCTCGCGGGGAATGGTGAGAGCCGGGAAGCAATCGCGCGGTCGTTCGGGTTGACTGTCGGAGGGGTTACACGCATCGTCAACAGGCTCAAGAAGGAAACCGGGGTGACGGCTGAAATTCAAGCTGCCAAATCTCGCGGTCGTGTACCGATCTTTCCCTGACATCGAAGCGGTGAAGGCGTGGATGGACTTGAACCAGCTCGGGCGGCGCAACCTCTCAAAGGAGGACAGGGACGAGCTTATCAGGCGACTGGCGGCTTCCGGCAGGCACACGCAAAAAGAGATTGCGGCGAAGTTGGGAATAACTCAACCGGCTGTCTCTCAAATCGTGAACCAAGGGAATATAAAAAACTTATATTCACCCACCATTAAATCCACTTCCGCAAACGAAGAACTGGAAGCGAAGCAGCAGGAGATAGAACGCCTCCGCGCCGAAAGGGACGCGCTCGCTGAAAAGCAGCGCCACGAAGTTGAAGCCGCTCGTCGCAGCACGGAACAGCGGCTTTCGGCTGCCGGAATTCCGTCTGCCAACTGGCTCCTTGAAAATCAGGAGCGAGATAACGCTGATCGAGTCGAACCGGCAGCGGGTAAAGACGGTGAGCCAGATCGCCGCCGAAGGGATGGAGCTTCAGAAGGTTGAAGCGGAGAGAGCGAAGAGGCGGATGGAATCCACCCTCAAGCAGAACGCAGATACCGCTACCCCAAATTTAGGGGAGCGGGGCGAGTCTACCGAACACGTTGCGTCTGCTTTGGGGATCTCTCCGGAGCAATGGCGCAAGCTCCGCACCGTCTTCCAGAAAGCCCAGTCCGGCGACGCGGAAGCGAAGGAACTCATGAAGGCGCTGGACGCCGGGGATATATTCGCCGCTCGCATCCCTTCACTGCATGCACCATGATCGTAACGTATCACGCTAGGAAACGGAATCGTCACTGATGCTTTCATGCTGATCATTCCTTTCTCGCGGGAATGTCCTGCAACGATATATCAATGAAAGCTCGAATAATGCGTGACATGCGCAATCAAGCATGACTGCGTACATATCAAAATGGGACGACAAAGCGAAATACTGTTAATGGTGACGGAAACGGGGAAAGCGTTGCGTGCACTGGTCGGACGTAGCTTCGGAAGGTGACGCTCGGTTCTGTGGTGCGGCGAGCGAAGATGAAAAAAGCCGGGCTCCCCTTCGCGGAGGAACCCGGCTGTGTCACGTTTCGGCCGTCCAGTCTGTACGAAACCGACCAGATTAGTACAAAGCTGAATTGGGATATTGACAACGGCATTGAACTGATATAGGATATGGTCATCCCACAGAAAGGGGCGGTACGAATGACACGCACGACGGAACGGAAGGACACGGCGGTTCTCTACATCAGGGTCAGTACTCTGGATCAGGCGGAACACGGCGTCTCTCTGGACGCGCAGGAACAGCGCCTTACCGCCTATGCCGTCGCGTGCGGTCTTTCCGTCGTCGCCGTCCTTCGGGAAGAGGCAATCTCCGGAACCGTCCCCCTGGCCGAACGTCCGGAGGGTGGGGTGCTGGTGCGGATGTTGAAGAGCGGAGAAGCGCATCATGTCGTCGCTCTCAAGCTGGACCGGCTCTTCCGATCCGCGGTCGATGCGCTTCAGACAACCGCCGAGTGGGACCGGAAGGACGTTGCGCTTCACCTTGTGGACATGGGCGGACAGTCCTTGAACACGGGTTCCGCAATGGGCCGGATGATGCTCACGATGATGGCCGGGTTCGCGCAGTTCGAGCGGGATCTGACGGCGGAGCGGACGAAGGCGGCTCTCCTGCATAAGCGGAACGCGAATACGGTGTATTCCCCCGTTCCGTTCGGCAAGGTCCGCGAGGGTGACGCGCTCCGGAATGACGACACGGAACAGGCGATTCTCGTGAGAATCCGGGCGATGCGAGCTGAAGGGCTTCCCCTTCGAGGGATCGCGGATCTGCTGAACGCCGGAGGCATAGCGAGCAAGCAGGGGCGCACCTGGCATGCTTCGACCGTGGGGTACATTCTGAAACATGCGGCATAAGGGGGTGAGGCGGTGACGGCGGAACGGCTGTATACCAAGGAACAGGCGGCGGAGATCCTTCAAATATCTCCTGTGACGTTGGGGGACTGGCTTAGGGCCGGACGAATACGCGGGGTGAAATTGGGTCGGGTCTGGCGCATTCCCGAAAGTGCCTTGGACGAGGTTGCGAAGAGCGGAGTACAGAAGGAAGAATGAAGTACGGGGGAGCCTCAATCCTTGGCCGGAACCCGGCTCCCCCGAATCCAAAACCCCACGAGTGGGGAGATAGGAAGTGTGGATATGATAGCACAACAGGAAGAACTGAAAACGTGCAACGGTGATCTTTCATCCCTTCGTGTTTTCCCCAGAGAGCAGGTGCTTACTCTCTCCGAGATGTCGTGTCGTATGGCCATTGAAGCCGACGACATCAATACGCTCCGCGATCTGTTGTTGTGCATCGACACGTCGGCCGAAGAATTCATTGCGTCTTTCCGGGATACGGACGATTCGCCGGTTGCCTGTTTTCTGACGGAGTACACGCCGGTGATGAGCGCGATCTTCCTGAAGCTGGAGCTGATGCGGCTGAACGCTCTTTCGTTGGCCCATGCACTCAGGAAACAGGGGAGTCGTAACGACGGGGGGCGCGGATGATGTCGGAAGCTATGACGACGATACAGGTTCCCGTCTCTCTGGTGAAAGCGGTCAAGGGGATGGTCGGTGACAAGATGAAGCCCTTGACGATGGCGGAGGTTGAAGATTTTTCGGCCGTTATGACCATAAGAATGGACGCCGTTATCAAGGCTTCCGTTGCGTGGAACGGAATCGTAAGCGGGTTGACGCAGATCGATTGCGAGTCTCAGGAACGGATGCAGGAACTTCGTGCGTGGGCATTGCTGTACCTGAGCGAAGCGGACGGCTACCTTCCGGGAATGATCGTAACCGCGCTCAGGGGGATTCGGGGCGAGATCGACCGTTTTCATGAAAGGGCGGAGCGGGCTTTGGGGGACTCGACCTTGACGTCCTCGACACTGACGGCATCATAGATCGTGACGCGAGGAAGGAGCCGGGGCGTGAAGATGCGCCCGGCTCTCTCTTCATGCAAAAGGGGGATTGAAATGCTCTTTCGTCGCGAAGACTGGGAACTGTTTACGAAGAAGGATACGCTCGCGCAAAAGGCCGGGGTGCCTCAAGCGTCCCTGCTGAAACTCGCCGTGAAGGAGTTGACAGACAACGCTCTTGACGTGACGGAAGAGAACGGCGGGGACGTATCCGGCGTATCCCTGGGATTCATCCCCGGCGGTGTTTTCGTCTGCGACAATGGACCTGGGTTCGATCCGGAGGGGCTCATGGAGTCCTTTTCATTCAACCGACCGCTCGTGTCGTCGAAGCTCCTTCGGCTCCCGACTCGCGGCGCGATGGGGAACGGCCTTCGTGTCGTTTCCGGGGCCATTGTCGCGTTCGGCGGAGAGTTGATCGTTCATACGAGAGGAAGACAATACGCGCTCTTGCCGAAGAGAGACGACGGAACGACGATCATCACGGACGAATCATCGTCCCCGTACTCCGGGACGAGAATAGAGGCGACATTCCCGATGGAAGAGATGAGCAGCGATGTCCTTTCGTGGGGAGCAATGGCGCTTCGAGCATCCGGCGGCGGGTATTACAAAGGACTTACGTCTCCGTGGTGGTATACGCCGGAAGACTTTCTTGAGCTGCTTCACGCGGCCGATGGAACCGTCAGGGAGGTTGTCTCCCTCTTCGAGGGGAATACAGGTGCGAAGGCCGGAACCGTTGCGGAGCGATGGAAAGGGGCGCCGGCGCGGGAAATGGAGCTTGACGACGCCGTGAGGCTCCTTGAAGCGATGCGCGGAAACGCTTTTCCGTTCAAGCCGGGGCGTTTCGGCTCTGTCGGTATCGTCGAGGGGTTCCCGTCGTCACGGGCTCATGGGTTCGGAGAATACCGGGTGCATGGGACATCAGATATCGACGCAACCATCCCCTTCTCGGTGGACGTTTGGGGAGAATGTTCTGATAGAGAGGATTTTGTGTTTCTGCTGAACCGCACTCCTGCAACGTGTCAGTGCTTCGCGTTTCATGTAGGGGTAGACGAATCTTTGTCCCTGCCTGGATTGAATCAAACCTTCAAAGTCGGGAAACGGCCCATTGTCGTCACGCTGAACATTACGACGCCGTACACCCCGTTCACGTCTGACGGAAAATCGCCGGACGTGTCCCTCGTCTGGGATACCGGCGTCATTGCGAAAACGATTGAGACCGTCGCATCAAAATCCGTCAGGGCGGTACGGAGAGCGTCCGTTTCCGTAGATACGACGTCGAAGAAGCAGGCGATCATGGACGCGATCCCGGCGGGCATACGGAGTGCGAGCGGCAACGGGGAATACCGCTTTTCGCAGAGACAGTTGTATTACGCCGTCCGTCCCGACGTCATAAAGGCGACTGGAGACGAACCGGAATACGGGTACTTCTGCACCATCCTGACCGAATACGAAAACGGGAACGGGGAGATAGAAGGGCTCTACCGTGATAACCGCGGGACGCTGTACATCCCCCACACCGGAGAGGAAATACCCGTCGGGACGCGGAACGTGGCGGACTTCGAGCGCCCGGAATGGACGTTCCACAAGATCCTGTATTGCGAGAAGGAAGGGTTCTTCCCGATCCTTCGTGCGGCGAAGTGGCCGGAACGTTGGGACTGTGCGCTTCTTACGTCGAAGGGGTACGCTTCCCGGGCCGTCAAGGATCTGCTGGATATGCTCGGGGAGGACGACGAACCGCTTCTGTGCTTCTGCATTCATGACGCCGATCCGGACGGGACGATGATCTACGAGACCTTGCAGGAAGCGACGAAGACGCGGGGAAAGAGGGGAATCGACGTCATAAATCTCGGGCTTGATCCGGACGAAGGCGTTGTCATGGGGCTTCAGGAAGAGCCCGTACAACGCGAGAGGAAATCTCCCGTCGCGGGGTATATCTCCCACGAATGGGGGAAGTGGTTGCAGAAAAACCGTATCGAGCTGAACGCCATGAGTACGCCTCTTTTCCTCTCGTGGCTGGACCGGAAGATGTCCCGGTACGGGAGTCCGAAACTCATTCCCCCGGAAGACGTGATCCGCGGCGAGTATTTCGGCGCGCTTCGGAACGAGATCGGGGAAAGCGTGACTCGTCGCGTCCTGCGGGAATCGGACGCGGAAGGACAAATCGACGCGGCGTATCTGGATGCCGTGAAGGGGATTCATGAAGAACGGTGGACCGAGATCGTTTCCGCGGCTCTCGACAGGGATCAAACAAAGGAGTGGAGGGCTCCGGTGAAAGACGCGGCCGCCTCCAAGGCGAAAAAGTACGGGGGAACTTAAAGAATCGCGTTTTTCGTCATTGTTGTTGACTAGGTAAGGAGTTCAAAAACAGGGAATTTTTAAGGTGAGGCCCGGGCCGTTGGTGATTTACGGCTCCCGGGCCTTTTCGTCGTATCCTACTTATGGTGGCAATTCCATTCGATGCGTTCGGCGATGCGCTTCAGGTAATTCAGCGTGTGGCTGATGAACGCGAAGAATGCGGCTCCGAAGATCGCTTCCGCATACATCATGATCCGGATGTAATCGTCGATGATCCGCTCTCCGAGAATGTATCCGCCCACGAGCGACAACAGGCTCATGATCCCGAACACGATTGCAACGCCGTCGGCAGTCACCTTCGGCAGATCCGGACGCGGTTCTTGCGTATTCACGAGAAATTCTCCCCTTCCTGTGGTTCCGTCATGATTCGTGACCTTCACAGAAGCCCCACAAGGCCCCTAACTTGATCGTGGTGGTATGTCGTATCCTCCGGGAAAAGCGATACGGCGCTACGGCGGGCGTGCGCGTCGGGCCGCGAGGAAGGAATGGTGCGGCTTTCTTCTCGCGTGTCATCGGATTTTCCCCATGCGCTTGACCTTCTCCGGGAACAGGATGTTTGCGGGACTCGCCTTGTCATGTCCCACCCTGATATCGCTCTCGGTGACGTTCAGATATTGCCGGGTCATGTCGAGCGTCGCGTGTCCCATTTCACGGGAGAGCGTCATAACGTCTCCGCCATTCCGGAGGAAGCCGATTGCGTGCTGATGTCGGAGATCGTATGAAGAGAAGCGCGGCAACCCGGCTTTCTGTGCGTACCTTCGGAGCTGTACGGTCCATGCGTGCGTGTTCCATGCGGAGCCTTCGCAGGTGCAGAAGACCGGCGTCGCGTCCCCCCATTCTTCGGGTCGGACCGAGACGAGACGGGAAAGCAGCTCGCCGGTGTGGTCGGAAAAGAAGACACTCCGGCCGGTGCGTGTCTTGGCTGTCGCGGCGCGAATCCGTATCCTTCTCGCGGGTACATCTATGTCGGAAGGACGGAGCTGCAACGCTTCGGAAGGACGCAGACCGGAATCCATGCTCAAGGCGAACAGTGTTGAATCCCGGAGCCGCGAGAAGGTATCCATGCCGATAACGTCGAAGATCTTCCTGATGTGATCCTCGGGGTGGTCCACGATGCGCGGTTCCTGCCGGCGGTACTTCAATCCTTCGGCGGGGCTTCGGTCGAACGCTCCTTCATCAATACAGAACCGGAAAAAGGAACGCAGGCTTTTCAACCGGAAGTTGTACGTTGCGGGGGAAATCCCTTCTTGCGACATGTGCGCAAGAAGACAGTCGCGGCATGATGAACTCCATGCCGTGGGGTATCGCTTAAAGAACACCGATATGACTTCCTCGTATCCGGCTATGGTGCGGGGGGCGGCTCCCTGTGCTTTCCGTAGGGCAACAAATCGGGCTTCGGCTTCTTCCCACGTCTCGGGCGCTCGACGCTGAATGTTCAGGACTCTCGCGGACATTCCAATGCATCCTCCCTTGAATGTTGGGATACGACATTCGGAGATGTCCGAAAAGATGAGCACCGGCTATATTCGAAAAATTGATGCCTTGCGGAGGGTGAGTTAGGGAAATGTGCGGCGGTCTTTATGTGGGGTAAAGCGTTGCTGCAACTGGGAAATAGGCGGCTACTCGGAAAGGGGGGACTCCCTCGGCCGGAAATTACGCTTGACACCCCAAGGCCGCGGCCGATACACTGCATGCTG
>CAZVUT010000084.1:0-11753 GCA_964630155.1 uncultured Synergistaceae bacterium | reverse complement strand
GCTTCCATCTCGTGGTGTTTCGCGTTCAGCACCTGATGCGGGACTTTCCGGGCCCGAAGGAGCTTGCTGACCCGCTCGGAATTCTCGATGGAGGTCGTGCCGACAAGCACGGGAGCGCCCTCTTTGTGGGCCTCCTCGACCTCATCGGCGACGGCGGCGAACTTTTCCATAACGGTCCGGTAGATGGCGTCGGGGTTGTCCTTCCGTATCATCGGCTGGTTCGTCGGGAGGACGAGAACGCCCAGGCCGTATATGTCCTTGAATTCCTCGGATTCCGTAAACGCCGTTCCGGTCATTCCCGCGAGCTTCCGGTACATGCGGAAGTAGTTCTGTATGGTGATCGTCGCGAGCGTCTGGCTCTCGCGCCCGACCCGGACGCCTTCCTTCGCCTCGATCGCCTGGTGCAGACCGTCGGAGTACCTGCGGCCGAACATCAGACGGCCCGTGAACTCGTCGACGATGACGATTTCCCCGTCCTTCACGACGTAGTGGACATCCCGCTGGAAAAGCACATGCGCCTTGACGGCCTGGCTGATCCGGTGCGCAAGGTCCGAATGCGCCGCATCCGAGAAAAGCGCCGGCAGGTTGACGAGCTTTTCGCACTTCGCGATGCCGGTTTCGGTCAGTGAGATGTTCCGTTCCTTCTCGTCCTTCTCGAAATCCTGTCCTTCGCGAAGCTGCCGGGCCACCCTGTCCGCCGTAACGTACAGTTCGACCGAGTCGTCCGAAGGTCCCGATATAATCAGCGGCGTCCGCGCCTCGTCGATGAGGATGGAGTCCACTTCGTCGACGATGCAGAAATTGTGTTCCCGCTGGACGAGATGCTCCTCGGCGATCGCCATGTTGTCGCGAAGGTAATCGAATCCGAATTCGCTGTTCGTCCCGTATGTGACGTCGGCCAGGTACGCCTGCCTTCTGTCTTCCTGATCCATGAACGCGTAGATGACTCCGACCGAGAGTCCGAGCGCCCGATAGACGGGCCCCATCCAGTTCGCGTCGCGGCGGGCGAGGTAGTCGTTGACGGTCACCACGTGGGCTCCCTTTCCGGAGAGCGCGTTGAGGACGACCGCAAGCGTCGCGACCAGCGTCTTTCCCTCGCCGGTCTTCATCTCCGCGATCTTGCCCTCGTGGAGCGCCATGCCGCCCATCAGCTGGACGTCGAAATGGCGCAGGCCGATCGTGCGGCTGGAGACCTCGCGAACGAGCGCGAACACCTCCGGGAGCAGATCGTCGAGCGTTTCTCCGGCTTCCAGCCGGCCGCGGTACTCCGGTCCCTTCGCCAGAAGGGCCTCGTCATTCATGGACTGCATTTCGGGTTCCAGTTCGTTGATCCGGGCGACGACGTCCCGATATCGAGAGAGCGCGCGTTCATTGGGGTCGAGCCCCAGCGCGCGCTTGATCCGTTCAAGCATACAGGTCACCTCGTAAAAAGAGTCTGGCGCATCGTTCCATGCACAGTTTTTTATTATCCCATAGATACGCCGTTTGTGACGCGCAATACAGCGGATTGGCCATCAGCGTCGCGGCATCGACTCAGGAGGTTCGCGGAAGAATGCGGAATGGGCGGCCTACGGCGGGAACCGGCCGCCCGGAAAGCGGCTTCTGCGGATGACGTTCCTCACGAATCCAGAAGCAGACCTTTCCCCTTGATCAGGTAATTCATCCCGGACCAGACCGTCAGGAACAGCGCCAGCCACATCGCGGCCATACCGCCGGGAAGGTTGAAAATAAGCAGGCAGATGGCGATGATCTGGGATACGGTCTTCACTTTTCCGCCCTTCGACGCTGCGATGACAATCCCTTCGGCGGCCGCAGCCATCCGAACGCCGGTCACGATGAAGTCGCGCGAGATGATCACGACGACGATCCACGCCGGGAGGCGCTGCAACTCCACAAGAGAAATAAGCGCAGCGATGACGAGAATCTTGTCCGCCAGCGGATCGATGAACTTGCCGAGATTCGTCACCATTCCCTTCTTCCGTGCGATATAGCCGTCCGCGGTATCCGTAAGGGCGGCGAGGATGAAAACGACGCCGGCGAGGATGTCTCCGTAGCTCACGGATATGCCCAACGACTCGAACGCGCGAATGGGCGAACTGATTTGGAGCGTGAGAAAGATCAGGACAAGCGGCGCAAGGAACACGCGAAGCAAACTCAACATATTCGGCAGGTTGAAGCGCAATTTCACCGCATTTCCCCCCCCGTGAGGACAGGCGCCTTTTTTCATTGGTTCTATTATCACCCAAAGGACTGCCGGAGTCCACCAAAAGGGCGGGGCAAAAACGCCCCGCCCCATGATGTGTCCAGTCCGTTCATCCCGGAGACGCGCTTTTTCGCGTCATTATCCGCCCAGATACGCCGCCTTCACGCGGGAATCGCTCAGAAGCTGCTCCCCGGTTCCTTCGAGGACGACATTCCCGACTTCGAGAATATACGCGTAATCTGCTACCTTGAGCGCGGCAAAAGCGTTTTGCTCCACGAGCAACACCGTTTTCCCCTCGCTGTTGATCTGCCGGATGATGTCGAAAACTTCCTTGACCAACAGTGGAGCGAGGCCGAGAGACGGTTCGTCGAGCATGACGAGATCCGGGCGGCTCATGAGCGCACGACCGACGGCGAGCATCTGCTGCTCCCCTCCCGAGAGCGTTCCGCCGCGCTGCCAGGATCGCTCGCGAAGCCTCGGGAAGAGCGAGTACGCCATATCGATGTCGTTGACGATGCCGTCTTCATCGGTGCGTATGTACGCCCCGAGACGCAGGTTCTCTTCGACCGTGAGGTGCGGCAGAATCCGGCGGCCTTCGGGGCTCATCGCGATGCCCAGTTTCACCATGGTCTCTGGAGTCTTGCCTGTCAGTTCCGTTTTCTTTCCGTCGCGCCCCGTGAAGACGATATGCCCCTGAATGTGCTTGACGAGCCCGGCGATGGCGCGAATGGTGCTGCTCTTTCCCGCGCCGTTGGCGCCGATCAGCGTGACGATCTTTCCCCTCGGAATATCTATATTGATGCCCTTGACCGCGTGGATGCCTCCGTAATATACATGAAGGGAGTCTATCTTAAGCATCGGCCGTGACCTCCTCCCCGAGGTATGCCTCGATGACCTTGGGATTGGACTGAATCGCCTGCGGACCGCCCTCGGCGATGAGGACGCCGTAATCGAGCACCCAGATATACTCGCACACGCCCATGACGACCTTCATGTCGTGTTCGATAAGGAGAATCGTCAGGTCGTATTCCTTCCGGAGCGCCCGAATGAACCCCATGAGTTCGAGGGACTCCTGGGGGTTCATGCCCGCCGCGGGTTCGTCGAGAAGGAGGAAACGCGGCTCGGTCGCGAGCGCGCGTGCGATCTCGAGCCGCCGCTGCGCCCCATAGGGAAGGGAATTCGAAATCTCGTCGGCGTACGGCAACAGGCCGATCGATTCCAGAAGATGATACGACCGTTCGCGAATGGCCTTTTCCTCACGGTTGAACAGGGGGAGCATGAGCGGGGCCATCCACCAGTCGCTCTTCTGACGGACATGACATCCGATCATGACGTTCTGGAGCACCGTTTCGTTGGAAAAAAGCCGGATGTTCTGGAACGTTCGGGAGATTCCCGTTTTGCAGACCAGATGCGGGAGCCGCCCGGTGATATCCTCGCCGTAAAAGAGCACCTTTCCCTCCGTCGGCTTGTAAAACCCCGTGATGATGTTGAACGCCGTGGTCTTCCCGGCGCCGTTCGGCCCGATAAGGCCGACGATGCTCCCGTGGGGGACGGCGAGGTTCAGGTCGCTGACGGCAGTCAGTCCGCCGAAGCGGATTGTGAGATGCTGCGTTTCGAGGGCGTACGGTCGTTCCGCGCACGTCGTCATTCGGTCTTTCCCCCCTTGCCGAACCGGGCGAAGAAACCGTCCCAGGTCCACTCTTTCATCCCCATGATCCCCTCGCGCCGGAACAGAATGATGAAAATGAGGAGAAGGGAGAACACCACCATGCGCATACCGGGAATTCCGGGAATTTCAAAAGAGCCGATGGTCAGCGGATTTTCCACGAACCGGAGCCATTCCAGAAGAATCGTGATCACGACGCTGCCCAGAATGCTCCCCGTGAGGGATCCGAGTCCCCCGGTGACGACGATCATCAGCACGTTGTACGTCAGAAGGAAGGAGAACATTTTCGGGTCGATCGTGGTGATGAGACTCCCCATGAGCGCTCCCCCCACGCCGGCGAAGAACGCGCCGATCGAAAACGAGATGACCCGGTAACGGAACGTATTGATCCCCATGTTCTTTGCGGCGATTTCATCGTCGCGGATAGCCTTGAAGACATTTCCGAAGTTGCTGTTTACAATTCTGACTATGAAGTACAATGTGAAAAGGAACCATCCATAATTCCACCACAGGCCCGCATAATCGGGGATTCCCTTGAGCCCCAGCGATCCGTTCGTAATCGGCGTTATATTCGTGATGACGACGCGGATGATCTCGGCGAACCCCATTGTCGCGATCCCGAGATAGTCGCCGCCGAGGCGAAGGACGGGAATAGCGATCAAAAGGCCGATCAGCGCGGCGACAAGACCTCCGGCGATGACGGAAACGAGAAACGGGGCCTGCATGACGGAAAAGGGCCAGATGACGGGTTCCAGGATCCACATCATCTCTTTCTGCGCCGGGCTCAGGATCAGAAGTGCGGAAACGTATGCTCCGATGGCCATGAATCCCGCGTGTCCGAGCGAAAACATTCCGGTGAAGCCATAAATGAGATTCAGGCTCAGGGCGAGGATCGCGTTCACGGCGATGAGGTTGAGCACCTGTATCTGATATCCGTCAAGATTGCGCTCGCCCCACCAGAGAAAGGCGCCCAGAAGAGCGACCAGAAGTATATTCAGAATGGAGTTCCTTATTTTCGGATTCATCAGATTTTATCCTCCAGTTTCTCTCCCATGAGTCCGGTAGGTTTCATGAGAAGAATGACGATCAGAAGGATAAAGGCGAAGGCGTCACGATATCCTGAAAGAGCCGGGAAAAAGGCGATGATCATGATCTCGATAAGCCCAAGGAGCATGCCGCCTATCATGGCGCCCTGGATGGAGCCGATTCCGCCGAAGACGGCGGCGATGAAGGCCTTGAAGCCGGGAAAGACCCCCATGAACGGGTGAATCTGCGGATACCGGAGCGCCCACATGATGCCCGAGGCCGCGGCGAGCGCGGAACCAAGACCGAAGGCCAGTGCGATGATCTTGTCGACCGAGACGCCCATCAGACGCGTCGTTTCGATATCCTTGGAGATAGCGCGCATTGCGAGCCCGGGTTTCGTCCGGTAGACGATCCAGAGGAGCCCGAGCACCAGGGTAAAGGCAATGACCGGGACGAGGATCGCCAACGGAAGGATCCGTATTTCTCCGATCGTTATGATCTTCACCATCCACTCCGGTTGCATGACCTGGCGCGGAAGGCCCGTAAAGAGAACCAGGCTGAGATTTTCGATAAGAAACGAAACGCCGATGGCGCTGATCAGTGCGGAGATTCGCGGAGCATCCCGCAAGGGCCGAAAGGCGATCCGATCCACGAAAACACCGCATACGCTCGATGCGGCGACGGCGATGACCGCAGCGAGACCCCAGGGAAGATTGAAGGTGACCGTGCCGAAAAACATGAAATAGGCGCCGAGCATGAAGATGTCGCCGTGGGCGAAATTGATCAGCCTGAGGATCCCGTAGACCATCGTATAGCCGATGGCGACCAGACCATACAGGGATCCGAGGGTAATCGCATTGAAAAGGTGTTGCACGAACATGTTGAAGCTCATACGAGCCGTCCCCCTCACTCAAGAAAAATGGGAGGAAGAGGGAATCCCTCCTCCCCCCAAAACGCTGCGGAACGTAGTGCCGGTAACGCTAGAGTTGCGGGGTGACGGTCCCCACGAACTGTTTCTTTCCGTCCTTGATCTGGACGACGCCGACAGGGCTCTCGGCATCGTGGGTCTTGTTGATGGTTTTTGCGCCGGTGACTCCGGGGAAGCCCTTGGTGACTTCAAGAGCGTCACGGATCGCGTTCGGCTCGGCTTTTCCGGCCCGCTTGATCGCGTCCGCAAGAAGCATGAAGGAATCGTATCCGAGCGCCGCGTTGACGTTGGGCTCCTTGTCCGGGAAGGCTTTCTTCCAGTTTTCGGTGAATTTCTTCGCGATATCGCTCATGTCCTTCATGGAAGGATCATAGGGGAAGGTCGTGTGGATGAATCCTTCAACGGCCGCGCCGCCGATCTTGACGATCTCGGGGTTGTCCATCGCGTCGCCGCCCATGATCTGGAACTTTGCGCCAAGCTCGCGGGCCTGCTTCATAATAATGGCGCCCTCCGCGAAATAGGAGGGGATGAAGAGGACATCGGGCTTTTTGCTGATGATCTCGGTCAGCTGCGCGGTGAAGTCCTGATCGCCGGAGTTGTACTTGAGTTCGGCGACGACCTCTCCGCCCTGTTTCTTATAGGACTGTTTGAAGAAGCTCGCCAGACCCACGGAATAGTCGTTCGCCACGTCCACGATAAGAGCGGCTTTCTTCATTTTCAGCGTTTCCACGGCGTACGTCGCGGCGCCGGCGCCCTGGAACGGATCGATGAAGCAGGCGCGGAAATAGAATTTCTTCCCCTGTGTTACGAGAGGGTTCGTGCAGGAGGTTCCCATGACCGGAATCCCGGCCTTCTCGGCGACTTCGCCGCCGGCCATAGCCAGGGACGAGCCGTACGTTCCGATGATGGCGACGACTTTTTCTTTCTCGATCAGCCGTTTCACGGCATTGGCGGACTCGACTTTATCGGACTTGTTGTCGACGACAAACAGTTCGATCTTTTTGCCCAGAACGCTGGGAAGTTCTTTGTGCGCCATCTTGACGCCATCAAGCTCCAACTGTCCACCATAAGCCATTTGTCCCGTCAGGGGAAGAAAAACCCCTATCCGGATCACGTCTTCGGCAAACGCGACCCCCGCAAAGGCGCACACCAGAAGCAGAGCGACCAGTACCTTACGTAACCGCATCACAACACCCTCCTCATAGAAGAATTTGGGACAAAGCACGATTGAATTATACACGAATTTTGCCCTGCGAAACAACCGTGAGGATTGCGCTCCGTCGTTTTGAAGACCGTAATTCGGACCCGATGTCACCCGTTTTCACCACGGAAAGGAGCCTCGAATAACACCCGATGGATGGGCTGTTTTCTATTCCCGGCCCCGTATTTCCACCCCGGGCAGAAGCGCCCGCAATTTGTCCGGATCGGGCTTTCGCCCCTGTCGCAGCTCCTTCGCGAGCGTAACTCCGGGACGAAAGAGCTGAATGACCCAGCGCCCCCGGTCCTGCATCATGAGGCGCATCTCGAGTAAATCCCGCTCCGTCATGAGATCCGGAACGTACGTGGTGCGAAAGAGAACCTCCACTCCGGAGCGGGTCAGAAGATCCATGGAACTCCTGATCAGATCCGTATCCACGCGCACTCCGGCCAGAAGGCTGTATGCCTCCATTGGCCCCTTGACGTCCATGGCGACGGCGTCGATGAGTTTCTCGTCGAGCAATGCCCCGAGCATCCCGGGGTACAGTCCGTTCGTATCGAGCTTCACCGGCAGCCCCGTCTCCTCCCGGAGCGTGCGGATGGTTTCGGGAAGCGACGAGTGCATGGCCGGCTCCCCCCCCGAGAGAACCAGACCGTCCAAAAATCCCTTCGTCTTCCGCAGCGATGCGAGGATACGCTTGAAGGAGCGGGGCCGCGCTCCGCCGAGAACGAGCCGCGCATTGTGGCAAAACGGACAGCGGAAGGGACAGCCGATGCAGAAAAGGACGGCGGATACCCGGCCGTCCCAGTCGAGAAACGAAGGATTCACAAAGGCTCCGATCGGAACCGCCATGATCTCAGGCGAGCCGGTTTCTCCGGCGGTCCCGCAGCTCCGCGCGCTTTCCGCGGTTCCAGCTCGACGTCCGCGTGAAATATCCCGTGATCCGCGTTATGCCGTCGACATTTTCGCTCCCGCAATATTCGCAGTCATTCCGAAGCCCGCGCGCCACGCGGCCGCAGTCGTTGCAGATCGTGAATTCCGGGCTGAAGGCGACCTGGGCGTTTTCCGTCTCCCTGAAGATCTTCTGAACGAAGGAAGCCAGCGCCGCGGCGTCGGGCTTGTGCTCCCCCATCCAGATATGGGTGATCGCCCCTGCGGTGATCATCGGATGGAAGCGTCCTTCCTCAAGAACCTTCTTTGCGGGATCCATCGGAACGCCGTAGGCGAAATGGGTGCTGTTCGTGTAATACACGCCGCCGTTCTCCCGATCTCCCTTCACGACGCGCTCCGCCTCTTCGCCGTACGATTTGAGGTCGAGCTTCGCAAAACGATACGACGTGCTCTCGGCGGGCGTCTGTTCCAGGACGATCTTGATTCCGAGCTTGTCCGACAGCTCGCGGCACTTGAGGTCCATATACCGGATCACCGCAAGAGCCAGATCCATGGACTCCCTGCTTTCGTGAATCTCCTTGCCCGTCATGAACTGCGCGAGTTCGTTGACGCCGAGGATTCCGATGAGATACTTGAGTTTCCCGAGCCTGAGGTACGCTTCCCCATCGTGATCCATGCAGAGGACGGAAAGCGGACCTCGCTTTCCAAGCCTGAGGATGCTCTCGATGAAGTCCCTTTTCTGAAGATGCGCCTTCGCGGCAAGTTCCATGTAATGATCCACCAGCTCGAAGAGCGCGTCCTGATCCCCTCCGCTCCTGTAGGCGCACCGGGGCAGGTTCAGCGTGACGTTCTGGAGCGCGCAGAAACGGAGCTTCCACGGTCGCCTCGCCTCCGCGAGATCCTCTTCGTCCAGCTCGAAACTCAGGCGGCAGCATTCGCTGAGCTTCGCCACGCCGCCCCGGTCGAACACGAAGTAGGTGTTCCCCTTTTCCGAAGCGACACGGCACGCCAGGCCAAGCATCTCCTCCCAGCCGGGCTCCCGGAAAAGATCCTCCGTGACGTGAAAGAGCGGTTTCGGGAAGAAAAACGGCTGCCCCCGGCTGTCGCCCTCGAGGTATACGTCGAAGAGCGCGCGCAGGAAGCGTTTGGACTCCGCCGCGTAGTCCCCGTACGTCTTGCCCGTTTCCTTGCCGCCCGGTCCGATCGCCGGAACATCCCTGAAATGCGCGGGGGTTTCATAGTACAGGTTGATATCGGTGAACGCAACCTGTCCGCCCCGTCCCCCGGCAAGCTGGTTGAACTCGAAGATGAGCATCTGCGCGAGCTGATGGAGCCTCGCATCGTCAAGGCCGACGATGTAGGGGGCGAAGAAGACGTTCACGGCGTCCCAGCCGATGGCGCCGGCGAAGTTGTTCTGCAGCACCGACGTCATTTTCAGCAGGTGCGCGAGCAGGACATCGGGATGTCTCGCGGGACCGGAGATGCTCGTGATGGAAGGGAGATTCAGCCCGAACTTCGCGACGTACGCAAGGCTCTGGCCGGAACAGTAGGGACGGTTCACCATGCCAAGGTCATGAAGATGCAGCGCGCCGGCGAGGTGCGCCTCGGCCACGTCCTTCGAGAACACCTTGCTCAGCGCGTATTGTTTCAACGCAAGCTCCGCTATGGAAAGGTTGATCGACTCGGGGTTGTGGGTCGTATTGCTGTTCTCCCTGTTCGGGATCAGCATCATGGTTTCCAGGTCATGCACCGGGATGCCGATGGTCGTATGGTCCTGAATCTTCGCGTCCAGGCCCCTCTTGAAAAGCCGGACATTCGCCATTTCGCGGATGACCGCCGTGGTGACCCGGTTTCGGCCGCACTCGGAGATCTCCTCTTCTATTTCCGACGCTATTTCGGCGGCGATCATGGGCTCCACCCCCGCCTCGATCACCAGCGCGTCGCGTATCCGCTCCCCGTCCCAGGGCGAGCTTTCCTCTTTCGCGAGGGCGTCCACCAGGAGCGCAAGATCCGTGGATTCACCCGCCGACGGGAACATCATCATCTGCTGCCCCTGAGAAGGCTGCTTATTCTTTTCCGCCATTCCCGACACACTCCCTCTCCCCGATCAGCCGTGCGATTTCGTGCTGGAAGCTTTCGATATCCGAAAACTGGCGATATACGGACGCAAACCGGACGTACGCCACCTGATGCAGTCGTTTGAGGCCATCCATCACGCGTCCCCCGACGACATCCGCAGGGACGTCTCCATATCCTTCGAGCCGCAAATCGTTCTCGATTCGCGAGGCAAGATCCTCAATCTGTTCCAGCGTGACCGGCAGTTTTTCGCAGGCCTTGTTCATTCCGCGGATCATCTTGTCCCGGTCGAATCCTTCCCGCCGGCCGTCCTTCTTTATAACGCGCAGGGCGCGACGAAGCTCGGCTTTTTCGTAGGTCGTGAAGCGGGCGGTGCAATCCGGACACTCGCGCCTCCGACGTACGACCCGGCCCTCGTCGGCCGTCCGCGTCTCGATTACCCTGGTTTCCAGAGAACCGCATTTCGGACATCGCATGGGGTCATCCTCCATATATAGTCAATGCAGGACATAATAACGCAACATGTTGGGTATTTCCAGCCGGGGGGTGTATTTTTAGCGGGACTTTCGGACTCTCTTCGACCTGCCGGGAGGCAAAAAAAAAGCCGGGGGAACCCCGGCTTCCTTCATAGAAAAAAGAATCAGCTCACAAGGGACTCGAGATACTCCTGAACCACGGCTTTGACTCTTTTACCGTCGGCCCGTCCCTTCACCTCGTTCATGACCGCGCCCATCACCCGTCCCATATCGCGGGGTCCGACAGCCTTGGCGCCCGCGGCGGCGGTTTCGACGATCCGCGTCAGTTCCTCTCCGGAAAGCTGCCTGGGCAGATATCGTTCGAGAAAGACCGCTTCGTTCGTCTCCGCTTCCGCCCGGTCCTTCGCGCCCGCCGCGGCGAATTGCTCCGCCGCTTCCCTGCGCTGCTTGATGAGGCGCTGAACGACGGCGACGCACTCGTCGTCGCTCAGATCCGAGGAACGGCCCGCTTCCGCACGGGCGCGCTGAAATTCGGCTTTCAGCATGCGAATTGTGGAAAGTTCCATCTCACGCCGCGCCTTCATTGCTTCCACAAGATCGTCGGATACCCGTTTCAGAAGACCGACGCTCACGGCATATTACCCCCTGCTTTTGTGTTTCCGGGCATTCCGGGCCGCTGCCGCTCTCTTGAGTTTCTTGGCTTCACTCGGCTTCTCGTAATGCTCCCTCTTTCGAACCTCACGAAGCGTTCCGACTTTCGACACCTCTCGCTTGAACCTCCTGAGAGCATCCTCAAGGGATTCGTTATCTCTCCGAACCACCGTCGTCACGGTCTGTTCCCCCCTTTCTCTGCCACCCGCATCTATCCCGGCGGCCACCTGAAGGGGCGTCCTGCCAAGAGGTGAATATGAAGGTGGGGGATTGTCTGACCAGCAAGGGCGCCGCAGTTGACTACCAAACGGTACCCTTCCTCGTGAAGATGAAGCTCCCGGGCGATACGACGAGCAGCGTCCATCGTTCGGGACCAGAGAGAAGGATCCTCCACGGCATCCACGGATTCGACGTGGATCGTGGGAATGACGAGAATATGCGTCGGCGCCTGGGGGCGGATATCGCGTATCACCAGGACGTCTCTGTCCCGAAAGACTACATCGCACGGAACGGTCCCTTCAACCATTCCGCAAAAGAGACACGACATACGCTTCTCATCCCTTCCGAATTCCGTAAAGGACATTCTATACCAGATCCGCACTCCCTACAATAGACCGCGCCCAAACCCTCACGCCCGG
>CAZVUT010000083.1:4730-11851 GCA_964630155.1 uncultured Synergistaceae bacterium | reverse complement strand
ACGACCGGAAACGGCTCAAACTCGAACAACGATGTCCGCCGGATCCGGAAAACGATACGACAAACCTGCGCCGGATGTTCCGTTCTCTCCGGCTGACCGGGGATCTGTAAGCCCGGCGGTCCCTCCCGCCCTATGTCGCCGGGACGAGATTCCGGATCTTCGAGAACGCTTCCGTCAGAAGTTTCACGTACGGATGCCCTCCGCTCAGCCGGACGATGATTTTCCCCGCGTGCCGAATGACTCTGCCCGCTATCGCGAATAACGCGTTTCTCAGTCCCGTCGGGCGATGCCGCGCCGCAGCCCCGCGGAGATACCGATGCCGGAAGATCGAACAGAGGTTGTACGCGAATGCCTGTATCCATACCCATGCCGCGTAGCTCCCCAGTTCGACGCTGGTCACGTGCCCCATCCCCAGCCCGTTTTTCAGGTCGTCGTGGATCTGTTCCCCTTTGCCGCATCGCGCGTCGTGCCAGTGCACCAGCTCGCTTCCGTCCATTCCCGTCCGGTTGGTGACCAGACCGAAGATCGCATAGGTCCCTCCTGGGAATTCCGTCGCATGCAGTCTCGATAGTTCCGTGTCGTCGAAGAGATATCGCTGCCCCTGCATTTCAACGGCTTTTTCCTTCAGTCGCTCCGCGTCCGCAAGTTTCCGGCGGAGCGCGATGTACCTGTAGTCCGGTCCGCTTGCGCTCGTTCCGAGGGAGTCCGGGACGAACGGGACTTCCGCGTATTCCCGATCGGTTGTTCCCTCAACGACTTTCCACGCTTCTTCCGGCAACCGGATCGCTTCCCTGTGGAATTCTTTCCATACCGGACACGAGATCGCGAATTCTATGACTCCGAATCGTTCGTTCCTGCCTTCGGCGCAGTACCGGAGCACTTCTTCCTGATATCCCGCGCTGTCGCTGCGAAGAGAAACTTTCTTCACCGATTCCGGAAGCCGCGAGAGCGATTCCTTCAGTCGGGCGAGCTGGTCCGATTTCGGCGAGACGTTGCCCGATCGCACCTGTATGTCGACCACCAGGTCCGCTTCCGACCACAGCGAGACGAACGCTTCCACCGATCGCTCTCCCTTGTAGCTGTATCGCGCTTCCTCGCTCCGGGCGGTCTCGATGTATGTGACATCCTGATCCAGTGTCGCGACGGTTTCTTTCGACAGGCTCAGGAGCTTCCCGTTGAGAGCTTCCATGCACCGCAGCTCCTGACCGGGAACAGGAATAACGGTCTTCGCCCCGGCAACTCGGCTCCCCTCGTACGTGAATTCATGCAGATACGTCCGGATCGCCGTCGCCGACGGGAAGGTCCTTCCCGTCTCACGTCGGAATCGCTCCGTCCCAAAGTCCCGACGCTCCCGCAACAGTTGCGCCAGCCCCGTGTCCCCTTCCAGAAACCGGATCTGTTCGGGCGCATCGTACCCGCACCACGACAACAACATCAGTGAGCCGATCATGAAGGAGTCCGGATATCCCTGTTCCGGCCGCAGTCCGAGCGTTCGATCCACGGCCGCAGCAATTCCGGTCTTCCGGTAGAGCGCCAATAGCGGCAGAACTCCTCCCCAGCTCGTCAGCGGCTCCGTCTCTTTTCCCGCCTGCAGTTGGATCTCCCTCGTCCTTTGTGCCATAATATCTCAACCTCGCTGGTGTAGGGTTCGTTGTCTCCGCAACTACCTTACCACCGCTCCCTGAGCGGTTCCAGCGGGGTTTATCGTCTTTTCTGGCTGTGGTTCGAGGGGGAGCGGACTCTCTGGACATTTCCGGGGTCAGACGCTATTGTTTTCCGGTATGCTTTCACCTTTCAAAGGAGGCCCGCGTATCCGTGCGAACGATCCTCGATCACTGGAACAGCGATCCCGAAATGGCGACGCTTCTGCACCGCGCCGGGTCGTCCATCGAAACCATCGTCTCGCTGCAGGACTCGCGGGAATCGCAGGACCGGATCACGGTCAAACGTCTGCGCCAGGAGCTGAACGCGCTCTATTGGACAATGACGTCGCGCATTCTCGAGAATCGCGCCTCCGAAGAGCCGGAGCGATTGACCTTCGACGAAAATGAGCGGCTTTTTCTCGACACGGGCTTTCTCTCCGAGGCGCTCGCCCCGGCGCCCGAAGGAGCGACGGAATGGATCCGGCAGGACGCCCCGCTCGGACTCTTTCAGATCTACACGTTCAGCGATTACCTCGCCGAACTCTATTCCCTGATCAATGACCGCCCCGCGCCGAACGACAGGAGCGGGTACACGGCGCTCACCCGGATTTCCGCGTTTGAACGGCGTCTGGACGCGCACCGCCAGCGGTTGCAGTTCTTCCTCAACAGCGTCCTCGCGAAGTGTTCCGGGATCCGGCCGGACGAAGTGCGCGCGCTCGCGGAGCATCTCTCGTCGTCCATCGGCGGATTCACCGAGGTCGCGATGCGGACCCGCAATTTCCGGGAGAGCGAGGGGGACGCGCGGCAGCAGATGTCCGTGGAACACAAGCAGTTCCACGACGCGGAGGTCCAGCTCACGATCCTTCTTCGCACCGCCGTCGAGGGCGGCGCGCTCGACGAAGCGGAGACGAAGCGGGTCCTCGCGATGCTCGAAGCGGGCAAGAACTGCGCGCGGGATCTGGTCTTCATCCGGAGGGAGCTGTCCCGATGGGAATTCCGGACGCGGAAGTTCCGCGACGCGTACGCGAAGGAGGCCCAGGCCGCGCGCCGGGTCGCGGTGCGGACCGCGATCGAGACGAAAAAGGAATATGTGGAACTCACGGCGAAGAGCGCCCGGCTGGAGCCGTCGCCCCTCTGCGACAAGGAGACGAAGCTCGTTCCCCTCAGAACCGTGGGGGAGCTTCTCGACAAGCTCTCGAACGCAGACTTCGCGATGTTTTCGGTCGCGCGCGTGCGAATGTACGGCATTCCCCGCGTCATCCTCGTCCCGGGGCGGGGATACGGCACCTACGACTGGAGCGACAACACGCTGCTGCTTCCGATCATGCCCAATTACAGCGCCGACCGCAGCATCTCCTACGCGCTCGGGACCTTCCGATGGGACAGCGACGAGGACCGTGACATCAAGAACGGGTACGAACTCATCCCCGACAACAAGGGAAAATCCATCGTCGACCTGGGGCAGTCCTTCTACAAGGACTACTACCTCTGGCTCACAAAGGAGCAGCAGGGGTACCGGATCCTCCCCCGCCACACGCACAAGGCCTTTCTGCAGATCTTCGCGCAGAAGGTCGAAGAGTAGACCCCCCTACTCCTCCCGCAATCTCCGGAACGTCGCGAGAATCGCGTCCGCCGAGCGGCGGATGTCGTCGTCCGTCGTGGCCCAGCTCGAAACGGAAATCCGCATCCCCGCCGCGCCATGCCAGTTCGTGCCCCCGGCCCAGCAGGTTCCCTCGTCCTGGACGGCCGCAACGACGAGGCGCGTGAAGGCGTCCGCATCCCCGATCCGAGGCAGGAAACGCGCCACGACCTGGTTGAGCACGACGCGGTTCATGATCTCGACGCCGTCCTCCGTACCGAGAAGCTCCGCCATGAGCCGCGCCTGACGGCAATTCGTCCCGACGAGATCCGAAACTCCCCTGCGTCCGATGGACAGAAGCGCCGCGTACAGCGGAAAGCCCCGCGCGCGCCGTGACGATTCGGGAACCCAGTGGTTCGGCTCGCGCACCTCGCCCTGCGTCCGGACGTAATACGGAGCCTCGATCGTCATGCTCGCCCGGTGCGCCGCCGTGTTCGCCACGATGGCCAGCCCCGAGTCGTACGGGACGTTGAGCCATTTGTGTGCGTCCGTTGCCCACGAATCGGCCTCCGCGACGCCCCGCGTCAGGTCCTTCAGCCCGTCGCACGCGGCCGCCCACAGGCCGAAGGCCCCGTCGACGTGCACCCAGCAGCCGCGCGATCGCGCGAGCGGGATGATCTCGTCGAACGGGTCGAAGGCGCCGGAGTTGACGTTCCCCGCCTGCGCGCACACTATCGCGGGCCCGGAAACGCCGGACAGGATCGCTTTCAACGACGAAGGGAGCATCCGCCCCTGGTCGTCCACGTCCGCGAGGAGCATCCGGTCCTGCCCCAGCCCCAGCATCCGGACGGCGGCGAAGAGCGTGGCGTGCGCCTCTTTTCCGGCGATCACGGTCACGGCGGGCGCTCCGAAAAGCCCCTTTCGTTCGACGTCGTGGCCGACATCCCGAAGCACCTGATGGCGGGCCGCCGCGAGGCACGTGAAGTTGGCCATCTGGCAGCCGGTCACGAATCCCACGCCCGCGCCCGGAGGCAGCCCGAGAAGCGACAGAACCCACCCCGCGACGATCTCCTCGGCCGCCGCGGCGGCAGGGGACGAAACGGCCAGAACGGCGTTCTGATCCCACGCGGCCGTCATGACGTCCGCGGCGACCGACGCGGGAAGACCGCCTCCCGTAACGAAGCCGAAGTACCTCCGTCCCGCGGATGCGACAAGGCCCGGCCCGGCTCCCCGGACAAGATCGTCCAGCGCGTCTCTCGCTCCGGCGCCCTCTTCGGGCAGATCGCGCGACAGGAGACGCAGACACTCGCCGTACGAGGCAGTCGCTCCCACATGCCGTTCGCCGACGCCTTCGAGATACTCCTCCGCAAGGGACGCCGCATACGCCAGAAGATCCTTCACTCCATCCGCTCCTTCCATGTCGTCACCCGAGGGCGACGTCGAGAATCATCATTGTCGTAAAGCCCACCATCACGCCCATCGTGGCCATATCGCCGTTTCCGCCGCGCTGCGACTCCGGGATGACCTCCTCCACGACCACGAAGATCATCGCTCCGGCGGCATAGGCCAGCGCGAACGGGAGCAGCGGCCGGGAGTACGAGACGAGCACCGCGCCGAGAACGCCGAAAATCGGCTCGACGAGTCCGGAGAGTTGCCCGTAAAAGAAGCTCTTCCACTGCGAGAGTCCCTCGCGCCGGAGCGGCATGGCCACGGCGATGCCTTCGGGGAAGTTCTGGATCCCGATGCCGAGCGCAAGCGCGACGGCCCCCGCCAGTGACGCCGACGGGATGCCGTAGGCCACTGCGCCGAACGCGACGCCCACGGCCATCCCCTCGGGAATGTTATGCAGCGTGATCGCGAGGATCATCAACGTCGTCCGCTTCCACTTCGTCGGCAACCCCTCCGCGTCCGCCACCGGAAATCCGAGGTGAAGATGCGGCATCAGGCGGTCGACGAGGCGAAGCGACAGACCTCCCAGCATGAAGCCGACGGCCGGAGGCAACCACGCGGGATACCCGAGTTCGGCGGACATTTCGATCGCCGGGGACAGGAGCGACCAGTAGCTCGCCGCGATCATCACCCCCGCAGCGAAGCCGAGCATGACGTCCAGCGTCTTCTGCCCGGGATCCCTGCGCAGAAAGACAACGGCCGCCCCAAGGGCGGTCATCCCCCATGTGAAGAGCGTTCCGAGAAGCGTCTGTACGGCCGGAGACATTGCGCCGAAATCCATCCCGTTCCCCCCCTGCGGTATCGTCTGTGTGACGCACCCACTCTACCAGAAAGAACGTCCTTCAGGAAAGGTCGTCGCGCCAGAGCGGCAGCGTCGAGCATCGCGGGCCGCCTCCGCCCTTGGTCAGTTCGTCGGCGTCGACCGCGACAACCCGGATGCCGCCGCGTTCGAGCGCACGGATCGTCGCGATGTTCCGGTCCCAGATGCAGACCTTTCCCGGCTCCAGATTCACCGTGTTTCCGCCCGAGCCGGCCCGCTGCTCCGCGAACGCCACGGCCTCGCTCTCGTCCCCGCCGACCTTGATGATCCGGATCGCGTCGAGCTTCAGCACGCGCTTCAGGGTGTCGAACAGCGAATCCTCCCGCCTGATCCGGATCCGGCCTCCCCTGCCGGGCGTGAGGTGGAGGACGGTCAGCTTCCGCTCCATGTAGGGAAAGAAGAGAAACGCGTCGCGGTCGATCATGTTCAGGAACATGTCCATGTGGACCGACAGGCCGATATTGTCCTTTTCGCTGAGGCGCGGGTTCTCGAACATCAGCGCGATGACGTCCGTGACGTCGCCCTTCGCCATCGTCCGCTCCGCGAGTTTTTCGATCGCGTCGGGCCGCGTGCGTTCGTTGATGCCGATCACGACGCAGCTCGGACTGTAGCAGTGCACGTTGCCCCCCTCGATCGGATCGTCGTCGTCCGGATCCTCGCCGTACCACGCGGGCGCGGAGAGGGAGGCGAAGAGCGGGTGGCGCCGGAAGATCGCGCGGTAGCACAGCGGCTCCTTCTCCCGGTCCCGGTTGTGCATCCGGCAGAAGACGATCCCCTCGCCGACCACGGCGACGGGGTCCCGCGTATAGAGCACGTTGGACATCGGGAAGAGCGCCCATTGCGACAGGGGGTTCGCGAGGTCCGAAAGCGACGCGGCGTTCGTGCGTTCGTTGAGTTCGTCGGCGGTCATGCCGAAAAAAAGCGTTTCGACGAGAACCGACGGAACGAGGCCGGAGAGGTATTCCTCGAGCGCCTCCAGCGTTCGCGGGGCCAGGTATCGCCGCTCCGTCTCCGCGACGGACGCGACGAGCCGCGTCTTCACATCGGAATCGGCAAGGATATCGCGCAGAAGGTCCTCGAAGAGGTAGACCTGCGCGCCGGAGGAACGGACCGCCCGCACCCACGCCAGATGCTCCTCCATGGCCTTGTGGGGGCTCGGGATCGCATCCCACGCCAGGGATTGCACATTCAGCGGGGTGCAGCGTTCAATGCCCTTTCCGGGGGGCTGCATGATGACCGCCCGGAGCTTGCCAATCTCGGATCGAACACGAATCCGCATATCGTCATCCTCCTCGTCGGTACAAGTCTGCGCCGGAAAAAGCTATCATGGAGGACAAAGAAACGCAAGTTCATTTTCAATCCGCACGGGACTTCTTGCGGAATTGCGCTAGAATGGCAGTGTCGACACTCCGGATCCATTCCAAACTCGCTGGAGGTACGCCACATGAGACTCAACCTGACCTACGGGTCGTCACAGCTTCCGTTCAGCATCGAAGATTTCAGGGTCGCAGATGTTCTGAATCCGCCGCACGTCTCCCTCTCGTCCGACCCGGACGGAGACATTCGCCGCAGTCTCGAGACGCCGATCGGGACTCCGCCGCTGCGCGACATGGTTTCCGCCGCCGCCCCG
>CAZVUT010000083.1:0-4630 GCA_964630155.1 uncultured Synergistaceae bacterium | reverse complement strand
GCGCTCATCGCGTCCCGAATGGCGCTCGACAGAAAGCTCGTCCTCGTCTCTTCTATGGACATCGTCTCGTCCGCCCTCGTTTTCGCGGAAAAGGCGGACTCCGTAGAGGCTGCGCTCGAAATCGCAAAGAAGCTCCACGGTCCCGATTTCACCTGCACCGTCATCCCGGACGCGAAGTCGTGCCTTCCGGTTCCTGCGAACGCCTGACGCTGCGGGGGCCGAACTCGGGGCGGACTGCACGAAAAACTCTTTTTGGTTGTTGCGTTCTCGCTCCGCGTGCTGTAGCATGACAACAAACGACCACAAGGAGGTACTAAAGGTGAACATTCAACGGGGATATTGCGGTCTCAAATGCGGCGAGTGTCCCGCGCACATCGCAATGGAGACGGACGACGACGCGCTACGGGCGAAGACGGCCGCCGAATGGAACGCGCAGCACGGTTCGGACATGAAACCGGAGGAGATCAACTGCGCCGGCTGCCGCAACGACGGAACGCACATCGGATTCTGCGCTGTTTGCCCGATTCGCGGATGCGCCTCCGGGCGCGACGTCGCGGGTTGTCCGGAATGCGGCGACTTCGACGCATGTGCGACGAGAGCCGGCTTCGAGAAGCAGACCGGACTGAACATGCGCGACACGTTCAGGGAGTAGCGAATGACCGGCATGGCGCGGCCGGACCGCCTGCCCGACACGGAGCGGCTGAAAAAGATCCTCGACTTTCTGTTCCTCGCCGACCGCATGAAGACGACCTATCGGATGGGGTACCTCGCGGACGGCAGCCGACATGAAAGCGACGCCGAGCACATGTGGCATCTCGGTCTGCACGCCATGCTCCTGCAGGGAGAGATCGGCTTTGAAACGGACCTGTGCCGCGTGCTCTGCCTCGTGCTCACGCACGACCTCGTCGAACTCTATGCCGGAGACACGTACGCCTATGACGCGCAGGCCGTGGCGGGGCAGGACGAACGCGAGACGGAATCGGCGAAACGACTGTTCGCGACGCTGCCCGGGGATCTGGGGACACGGCTTTTCGACTACTGGCGAGAATTCGAGGCGGGAACCACGCCCGACGCGCGCTTCGCGAAGGCGCTCGACCGGCTGCAGGGGTTCTCGCAAAACGTGAATTCCGGCGGGCGCTCCTGGCGGGAAAACGGGATCACGCGCGAACGAACCTCGCTCCGGACGACCCTTCCGGCGCAGACCGATCCCGCGCTCGCGGAACTCATCCGGATCCTGTACGCGCGAACCGACGCCCCGGGATTCTGGCCGACGGCGTGATCAGGGGTATCTCGGGCGCTTCTTGAGTTCTTCGTAGTATTCGGCGACGTCCGTTTCGCTCATCGCTTCGTTGTTGGCGCGCCACCTGGCTTCGAGCGCCGGGGGAAGTCCCGTGCAGTCGCAGGGGAACTCGTCGCACTGGAAGCAGAAGTCGACCTTTTTCTCCCGAACGCAGCGCTGCACGCCGCATGAGGAGAAGAGGCAGCTCCCATGCCGGCATCCGTCGCACGACGCCTGTGCGAGATTTTCGAGAAATCTTCGGAACGCAGGATAGTCTCCGTATATCGGATCGTTTTCCGCAAAGCGGGCGGCGTACGCGCCGAAGTTCGGCCCCAGCAAGACGCCGAGCCGCTCGCTCAGTTCCCGGATCTCGCCGTCCCGGAACGCGACGCACGCGCCGCAGTTCAACCCACACGGCGCCATCACGCGCACTATCTTTTCATAGTCCACGATCGTCATCCCTTTCGCACCGGACTCAACGGCCCTTCCGTTCCGCCGCTTCTTCGAGAATCCAGCCCGTCATGCCGCGCAGGCTGTTTGCGATGAAGAAATTCTCCCGCTCCCGGATATCGGGCGCAAGCCGCGAATAGGCTTTGAGATGCGGGTCCTCTTCGAGCAGGAAGGGCAACAGCCTTCCGATCGGATCGTCCGCGGCGCCTGGGTCTTCGGCGAGGCGCCGTTTACAGACGTCCAGCCAGAGCAGAAGCTGCGCGCGCGCTTCGTCGAGAAGCGACGGGTCCGCCGAAACACCGAAGTGAGGGTAACACAGAAGCGTCGCGCCGGTCTCCCGGAGGCGGTCCAGTGACGCGAGCGCAACCGGCGGAAGGAAGCGCGGCGGAGTCGCGGGACGCAGATAGGGCGTTGCAGCAGACCCGTCAGGAAGGTCCGAACCGGCGGCGTCCGGGGCGTCCGGAACAGATGACATCAGATGAACGCCCGCCGCCTCTCCGGGAAAGAGCGCGACGCCGCCCTTCGAACGATAGGCGTACGCGTCATGGTGCGCGGCGTGCCCCGGCGCCGGGATCACGAGAAGGCCCTCCATCGATTCGGCGGCCGCGATGTTCGCTCCGGGCACGGGGAGCTGTTCTCCGTATGCGTCGACGAGATCACCGAGCACGCTGCGGCTCGCAGCCATGAGGCGCGAGGGATCGACGAGATGCGGCGCTCCCTTCGCCGGCGCGATCACGCGAAGGCCGGGAAACGCGCGGACCAGGCTCCCGGCGCTCCCGCAATGATCGGTGTGGATATGCGTCAGGAGCAGCGCGTCAAGCCGCCCATCCGAATGACGCTCCACAGCTTCCATGATTCGCGGAAAGGCGACCGCCGGGCCGCAATCGACAAGGAAACGGACATCTCTCGCCGCGTCGCGGACGAGCCAGACGCCGAAAAAGGAACGAAACCCCGCCCGTTTTACGGGGCAGTCGATCAGTGTCAGTTCAAGCCCGCAGTACGACAGTGCAAAGGTCCCGTCTTCCGCACGGCGATGCGGGACGGAGAAGTCCCCCACGTCCTACGGACGGGACGCCATCGCGCGGACGACCAGGTCAGCGGCGAGCCCGCGGGTTACGGTCCGGTCGGGGTCGAACGGTCCCGTCGCCGGTATCGCGCCGAGCACTCCCGCCCGCGTCAGCGCCGCGACGACCGCATGCAGCCTGCCGGTTCCGGAAATATCGGAATAGACGCGATCGGAGGCTTCCGTCTTCGCCGCGAACTTCCCTTCGAGCGACACCCCGAGCGCCGTGACGAACGCCGCACGCGTCACGGGCGCCGCCGCGTCCGCCGGCAACACCGCGCCCGCCAGCCTTCCATTCTCCCCGAAGGCGCGCTCCAGAATCGCCAGCGTCTCCGCCGACGAAACGGGAAGATCCACGCCGAACACGCCCTTGTCGTCTCCGGCAAGCCGGTTCGCCTGGACCAGGAAGTTATAGGGATCGTTGATCTTCACAGCAGGCGAGGACGGAACGCTCACCGGCTCCATCAGTCTGCGAACGGTCACGAGGGACACCGCCGGCCAGAAGGGGTGTCCGGAGGGCACATCCTTGTACGAACAGAGCGACAGCGCACTCCCCGAACGAAGCAGTTCGAGCTGGGCGGCGACGGGATTGACCGCGCGCGGCTGCACCTTCCGTCGAGCGGAGAGCGCGGCGATCGTTCCGGCGGCCTGTCCGGTCAGCATCGTGATCGGTTGAAGCCGGATCGCGCCCCCGACGAGACGCGAGACGGAGAGGTTCTTTTCGGCGGCGACAAGGCCATCCGTTTTTTCGGGGATGAAGACCTCGAACGGAACCTGGAAGGGGCCGACAGGGTTGCATTCCCGGATCGTGATGTTTTTCTCGCCGAACTCCGCCTCGAGATCGCGGTCGCGGTCCGAGCGGTGCAAATCGAGGATATATCCGCCCACGGCGAGCGCGGACGGCAGTTCCCTGTTGCCGCGGCCGTCCCTGTAGCTCTCCGAGTTCCACCGGACGTCTTTCGCCGTCAGCGTCAGCAGTCCGGCGATCCGTCGCCCTTCGCGGACATAGGGGCGCGGCGGGAAGAAGCGCAGAAGATCGTGATACTCCCGCGGAATATCGAGGAGGTTGACCGTGACCGGCTCGTCGCCGTATTCGCCGTACTCGTCGTCGGCAAGCCCCCACTGCCACTCCTGAAGCTCGTCCCGGAGGTAGTACAGGAAATGGACGGTCTTCAGAAGCGCCGCCGTATCGATCTTCCGGCGAAACTCGGGGTCCTCGATGTAGCGGATGGGAAGGCCGCCATCGGGGTCCGACATTCCGGGGAAGTCGTTCGCCCAGTTCACGCAGGTCTTCGTGATCCTGGCCCAGGCGTCGGGGCTCGACGCATCGTAGTTTTCCGGATTCGACGAGTCCGGAAGTCCCCGATATGCGTTGTGCGCCGAGAAGACGACTGGAAGGCGGATCGGGTACTCCCCCTTGAAACCGTTGCCCTGCCGGACGACGATACGCCGGAATTCGCGGAGCGACTCCTGGTAGCCTGCGGGCGGCGTCGAAACGCGCAGCCGCGGCGGCACTCCGCCGGGATACTTCTTGATGACCGCAACGTAGGTGATGTCCTGAATCCTGGCGGTCTCGTCCATCGCGTCGCTCGTCGCGCGGCCGATCCGATAGCGCGCGCCGGCCTTCGCGAGAACGTCCCCGTATTCCGTGGCGTCCACGACGACATGCGCCGCAAGCGTGACGCGCGAACCTCCGGTTTCCACCACCACCCCGGAAACCCTATCGCCCTTCGCGAGAACGTCGAGGAACCGTGCGCGAAGGAAGAGATCGAGCACGGGAAGCGATCCGTCGGCCAACGCTTTTTTCCGGAGATCGCCGATCATTTCCTTCAGGATCC
>CAZVUT010000082.1:0-11895 GCA_964630155.1 uncultured Synergistaceae bacterium | reverse complement strand
GCTTTCGCGATGCCCGCGGCCGCGACGGCCGCCGTGCAGGTCGGGGGCGTGACGCCGCCGAGGATCGCCCAGTAGATGAAGAAGAAGTGCGCGGCGACGGGGTCGACGCCGAGCTTGAGCAGCGGCGGGACGAGGATCGAGACCGAGAGGACGTAGGTCGGCACGGTCGGCAGCGACGTCCCGAGAAGGAAGGGGACGATGGTGGCGATCATGAGCGAGAAGTAGATGTTGGTCCCGCCGACGTCCAGGATGACGCCGCTGATCTTCGGGGCGAGCCCCGTCAGGCCGATCAGGTTCACGACCATGCTGACGGAAACGAGGATCGGGACGATCGAGGCGACGTCGCGCCCGCCCTCGGCCATTGCGTCGACGATGAGCCGGAGCGTCTGTTTCATGTCCCGTTTGAAGAGGCCGATGACGAAAAACACGCCGAGCGCCGAGAGGCAGGCATAGAACCCGGCGAGCTGCAGCGGCTGCCCGATCCCGATGAGCCAGAGCAGCAACCCCGTCGGGATCAGAAGTCCCGCGAGGCGTTCGAACGTGAGGATATCCTTCCACTTCGGAATGTCCTCTTCCGGCAGTTTCTTGATTCCCATCCGGACGGTGCGGAAATGGACGCCGCTGAACACGCCCGTGTAGTAGAGAAGGCACGGGAGCAGCGCGTACCCGATGATGTAAAAGTACGAGATGTTCAGGAACTCCGCCATCATGAACGCGGTGATGCTCATGATCGGTGGCGTGATGCCGCCCCCGGACGATGCGATGGCTTCGACCGCGCCCGCGAACTCCGGCTGGTACCCCAGTTTCTTCATGAGCGGAATGGTGTACGTTCCCGTCACCATCACGTTTGCGACCGCGCTGCCCGAGATGCTTCCGAACAGCGCGCTCGAGACGACCGCAGCCTTCGCCGGACCGCCGACGTACTTTCCGGTCATGGCCAGCGCGATGTCGATGAAGGTCTTGCCGCCGCCGGTCGCCGAGAGCAGCGAGCCGAAGATGATGAACATCGAGATGAAGGTCGCCGACATTCCGGTGACGCTTCCGAAAATCCCGAGCGGCGAATAGTAGAGCGAGTTGACCACGAATTCCATGTCGATGCCCCGCAGCTTCCATATCCCCGGGAACCAGGACCCCGCGAAGATGTACCCCAGCAGCAGGAAGACCATGATCGGGATGGCGATTCCGACGGTGCGGCGCGCCGCTTCGAGGACGACGAGAATGAGCGCGACGCCGATCGCGAGGTCGAATGTTCCCGCCCCGGTCAGCCCGGTGTAGATGTCCATGGCCTTCAGGAAGGCGTTGACGTTGGCGGCGAGGAGCAGGACGATGATGCAGATGTCCGCGATCGCGATTCGGCTCGTGGGCGCGTCGTCCGTCCGTCTGCGCCCCAGCGGATAGTTGAGGAACGCGATGGTCAGGCCGAACGCCACGTGAACGGCGCGGAACTGGATGTCGAGCAGCCCCGTGAGGTAGATCGGGCCGAAGAGCTGGAAGAGCGCGAGAAGAATGCCGAGCGCGAAGAGAATGTTGGTTCGTGTTTTCCCGGGTGTGAAAAAGGACAAAGTCCATCCCTCCTGTTCGTTTTCAGGCCGCCTCTCCGGAGAAAGGCGGCCCGAAACACAACGTGGCGCTTACTTCGTTCCCTTGTACTCGGGGGGTATGAACCGCGCGGGGACGTCGATGCCGCGTTCTTTCGCGTACCGGACAAGTCCGGCGTGGGCGGGAACGACATCGTCGCCCGCGTACTTGAAGTAGTCCGCTACGGGATCGAAGCCCTTGACCGGGCCATACGCCGAGGCGACTTCAGCGAATCCCTCGAAGTACGCCTTGACGATCTTGTACCCGACTTCCTCCGACATCGCGGCGGTCGCGACCGCGCCGGCGATCGGGCATTCCTCCCAGATCGGCCCGACGTCCGGGAATTCCTTGATGCTTCCCTTCGGACGCTCGAGGAAGCTCATATACGGGATGTCCTTCTGTATTTTCGCGACGTCTTCCTTCGAGTAGCCGATGACGGTCAGCGGCGTCATCAGGTTGACCTCGATGAGCGATGCGTCGATGTTGTTCAGGCCGCTGGACTTCTGGATGCCGACGATCCGTCCTTCCTTGAGGGCGTTGACCGCGTCGCCGTAGGCGGACGGGACGAGCTGGATTCCGTATCCCAGAATCGTGTTGTACTGCATGACGTAGGCTGCGGAGGCCGAGCCGGGGATTCCGGGGTTGAACTTCTTTCCCTTGAGGTCGCCGAACGTCGTGACGCCCGAGTCCTTGCGGACGTAGAGCCGGTCGGCGAACACGTTCCGCACGAACAGCCAGCGGACGTCCTTGAACGCCTTGCCCTTGAAGCCCTCGATGCCCTTGTAGAGCTGGAGCGAACCCGGAAGGTCCACGGCGAGCGCGAAATCGAAGATTCCGGCGCTCAGCTTGCGCAGGTTGTCCATTCCCGCGCCGCTTTCGACCACGGTGACGTTGACGCCGACATTCGCCTTGTTGATGACGTTGGCCGCGGCCACGCACCACGCGTACACGCCGGAACTCGACGAGGTGCTGCCCATGTTCAGGTGGACGTCCGCGGCGGGAGCCGTCCCGACCGCGAGCCCGACAACGAGAAGCGACAGAACCAGAATGCTGTAGAAGCCCTTCGTGCGCTGTTTCATCTTATATCCCTCCTGTCATGATCTTTCCCGTACAAACGGAGAAGAGAACGCCGCAGGGGTTTTTTTGCGGATGATCCGGATTCATCCCTCCCTTCGGGGGCGATCCGATGCCTGCGGATCGAGAACGAAACCGCCGTGCCGTTTCAGGTATTCCACAAGTCCGCCTTCCTTCAGGATGTCGAGCATGACGGGCGAGAGCGGCGTCATCGGGATCGTCGCCCCCCTGTCGGGAAGTTCGACGGTCGTGTTTGCGATGTTCACGACGACGCGGTCGCCTTCGGCGATGGAATCCGTGTCGCAGAGGAACGCCGGGATGCCCTGGTTGATCGCGTTGCGGAAGAAGATCCGCGAGTACGATTTCGCGAGGACGGCCGCGATCCCGGCGCAGCGGATCGCTATCGGGGCCTGCTCGCGCGACGAGCCGCAGCCGAAGTTGCGCCCCGCGACGATCATGTCGCCTGGGAGGATCGTCTTCGAAAAGCCGGGGAAGAGATCCTCGAGAAGATGCTCGGCGAGCGAGGAGAAGTCGAGCGTCTTCGTGTACTTTCCGGCGATGATGTAGTCCGTATTGATGTCGTCGCCGAAGCGCCGGGCGCGGCCGTTCAGGATGTTTTCCATAATCTCGTCTCCTCCCGCCTTCAGCGGATGTACGGCCGCGGGTCGGCGATCCGGCCTTCGAGCGCGGACGCCGCGCAGGTCGCGGGCGACGCCAGGTAGATGCCCGCCTTGTTGTTCCCCATGCGCCCCTTGAAGTTCCTGTTGGCCGTGGAGAGGACGTTTTCGCCGTCGCCGGGGACGCCGAGATGCGTTCCCGGACACGGGCCGCACCCCGGCGGCAGGATCACGGCTCCGGCGGCCGCCAGCTTCGTGATGACGCCCTCCGTGAGCGCGTCGACCAGCGTCTGCCGCGACGAAGGACACACGAGCAGCCGGCAGTTCGCCGACACGCGGCGGCCGTCGAGGATGTCGGCGGCGATTCGCAGGTCGTCGAGCCGTCCGTTCGTGCACGTCCCGATGTACACCTGCGACACGGCCGTTCCCGCGAGGTCCGCAGCCGGGACGACCGAATCCACCGAATGCGGGCGGCTTACGAGCGGCGGGATCCGGGACGCGTCGATCTCCATGCGTGACCGGAACGCCGCGTCGTCGTCGTCGAACGCGGGGCGCGCTTCGCGCGCGTATTTTCCTTCCAGATACCGGGTCGTCTTTTCGTCGGCCTCCATGAGCCCGACCTTCGCGCCGCACTCGATGGCCATGTTGCTGAGCGTCAGCCGTTCGGAGACGGACATCCCGCGGATCGTATCCCCGCCGAAGGATATGGCGAGGTAGTCCGCCCCGTCCGAGCCGATCTTCCCGATCAGATGGAGCATGAGGTCCTTCGCGCAGGTCCCCTTCGGCATCGTTCCGCCGAAGACGACCTTCATGGTGTCCGGAACGCGGAGCCAGAGCTTTCCCGTGAGGAGCACGCCGGACATGTCCGACGACCCGATGCCGAACGCGAAGACATTCAGCGCCCCATAGGTGCAGGTATGCGAGTCCGCGCCGACGGCCAGGTCGCCGGGAACGACGAGCCCCTGTTCGACGACGAGCTGGTGGCAGACCCCCTCGCCGACGTCGTAGAGCCGGATGCCCTGCTCCGATGCGAACGTCCGCAGGAGCGAATGGAGGTTGCTGATCCGCTCGTTGGGGCTCGGCGCCGCGTGGTCCAGCATGATGACGACCTTCGACGCGTCCCAGACCTTTTCGCGGCCGTATTCCCGGAAGGCCGTGATCGCGATCGGGCCCGTGGTGTCGTGCGTCATCGCGAGGTCGACGTCCGCGACGACGAAATCCCCCGCCTTCGCGTCATGCCCGACGTGCGCCGATATGATCTTCTCGACCGCCGTCTTTCCCATGCGCGTCCTACGCCCGCGTCGTGAGGAGGTCCGCCAGCTCGTTGAAGCGGTCGAGCCGTTCGAGGTTGAGAACGACGTCGATGATCTTCCCGACTTTTTCGCCGTCCGGGATCGCCCGTTCGGAGAGCGTCCGGAACTTCCAGAGCAGCTCCTCGTGCGTGAACGGGTTCTTCGGGTGCCCCTTCGGGTACGTCTCGCCGATGTTGTAGACCGCGCCGTCCTTCAGGACGAGGTCGACCTTGACCGTGTAGCGCAGGTGGCGCGGCAGCTTTTCGATCTCCTCGTCGTGGATCACTTCCACTTTTTTGGCGTATTCGAGGATCTTCGGATCGCGGATCTTCTCCTCGGTGAACTGGTGGATGAACGCGTTGCCCTCAAGCAGCGTGACGGCGCAGACGTACGGGTGGCTGAGCTGCGCGGCCACGACGCTCGTGATCGCGTCCGATCCCACGGAGTACTTGTGCGTGATCGATGTCGTGTGGACGACGATCTTCTCGATGTCGTCGGCCTTCACGTCCGGGTGTTCCTTCTGGAACGTGCGCAGCGCGCCGATCGTCGTGTGCTTGCTCCGGCACGTTGAGTAGAATTTCAGTCCGATGCCCATGAGTTCCCAGCGCGAGCCCAGGTCGCCGCTCGTCCGCTCGACGTCGTAGACGTCGTCGGTGAAGCAGTTGTAGAAGCCGCCGAACTTGTTCTCGAACACGTCCTCGATCCCCGTGAAGCCCTGCTTCGCGAGCAGCGCGCCGATGATCGCGCCTTCGGAGGACTTCGACGGGACGATGCGCTTGGCCATCGACGCGAACTGGACGGCCTGGAGCCCGCCGGCCCAGTTTCCGGCGATTCCCATCGCGTGGCCCATCTGTTCCGGCGTGAGGCCGAGCATGTGGCCGACGCCCGCAGTGGAGCCGAACGGGCAGCACGTACCGGTGTTGTTCCAGCCCTGGTGCGCGATCTCCATGCCGACCGGGGCGGCGACGCGGCAGGAGATCTCGTAGGCGAGCGCGGCGGCCGTCAGGAAGTCCTTGCCGGTCATGGTCCCCTGCATCTCCGCGAACGCCGTGATGCAGCCGAGGACGCCCGTCGAGACGTGGATGATCCCGTCCGTGTGCGTGTCGTCCAGCTCGAAGGAGTTGATGGCCGAGCCGTTGAGCATCATCGCGTTGACCACGGAGGTCTTCCGGTCGGTTCCCCAGATGCTCGCTTCCTTCCGGTCGCTCATGCGCTCGAGCGTGTCCCGGTAGATCCGCATCCACGGCGTCGTGGAGCCGAAGAGCCCGCAGCCGTAGCAGTCGAGCAGCACGCGCTTGAGGTGGTCGAGAACCTCCTGCGGGATGTCCTCATAACGCAGTTCTGAGGAAAATTTCGACAGCCTTTCGTTGATCACATCGAACATGGCGATCTCTCCTTATGTCTTCAGAATTGAAGCAGGCAGGCGAAGGACGATACGTCCGCGCACTCCCGGATGGACATTGCGCTCTTCATGATCGCTTCGGCGCGCGCGTCGTCGATGACGCCCGCCGTGACGTCGCGGAATTTCGCGCGCAGTTCGTCGTCGGTCATCGGGTTCTCCGGGTCGCCCTTCGCGTGGTCGATCCGCGCGGAGGCCGCGTTTCCCGACCGGTCCCGGATCTCGACGATCATCGACCGCGGGTTCGGGTAGAGCTTCTGGATTGCCTCGTCGACTTCGATCCGGACGAGGTCGGACACGCGCCGGACCTCGGGGTCCGCGATCGCGTCGTCTTCGTATTCGCCCAGTCCCGCGCGGCCGCGAACGAGGATCGACGCGATTCCGTACTGGATGCTGAGGCGGGCGTGCAGCGGCGAGCGGTAGTCGGGGATGTCCGACCCCTGCTTGGCGTTCCGGTGCGTGCGGACGACGATCGATTCGATGTCGGCCGCACGGAACGGGTGCTGCGCGAGGTCGTTCTGCGCAGCCTCGATGGCGTAGTGGACGTACCGGCAGGAACACCACGGCTTGAAGTAGATCCGCAGGAAATTCCAGTCCTGCCCGAGGCCGTCCGTCACGACCGACGGGTCGGCCCCGTCGGGCGCGAAGCAGTGGAAGAAGCCGAGGCGCCCTTCGAGGATTTCTTCGGGGCCGGTCATTCCCTCTTTTGCGAGCGTCGCCGCGAGAATTCCGTTCCGGGCGGCGTTCCCGGGGTGCAGGTGCTTGGAGATCGATCCGTCGATTTCGTACTGGTTGATTCCGGAAGCGAGGCTTCCGGCGAGGCCGAATGCGTTGACGGTCGTTTCCGCGTCCAGCCCGAGGATCTTGGCGGCCGCGGCCGTCGTTCCGAATGTCGCGATCGTCCCGGTCGGGTGGAAGCCCCGGAGGTAGTGTCCGGGGTTGATCGCCGTTCCGATGCGCAGCGAGACTTCGTATCCCGCGACGACAGCCTCGATGAGTTTCCGGCCCGATATGCGCTTCGCCTGTCCGAGCGCAAGCGCCGCCGGGATGATCGAGGCTCCTGGGTGATACGTGGCGTGCTTGGAGCCGTCGTCGAGTTCGAGCGCGTGGGAGGCCATCCCGTTGACGAGCGCCGCCGTCATCGGCGACCGGGACATCGTGCTCCCGGCCACGGCCGAGTCGCCGCGCTCGTCGAGCCCGGCCGCCAATCGCCTGCCCGCCTGTCCGGCCTGCGAAAGACGGCTTCCGGCGAGCATCGCGCCCGTCGTGTCGAGCAGACAGCGGTGCGTCTGATGGACGACGGCCTCCGGGAGCGATTCGAGCGTCAGCGACGCGGCGAATCGGGCGAGGCGTTCCGTGAGCGACGGCGGCGCGGATGCGGCGTGCGTCTCCATTCGCGGTCCTCTCCGCTAGTCGTCCCAGGGGACTTCGAGCGCGAAGAGCGGCGCGTACTGCTGACAGCCGTACACGTCCGTCTCACCGGGGCCGCCGCTCGGGATCCGCCGCCGGATATTGGCCTTGATCCCCATGCCCGGGTCGAAGAACATGAAGTCCTCGATCCGTTCCGCGGGCAGGCTGTACGCGTCGGCGATCGCCTGTTGCGTGACGGCGCCCGATTTCTTGACTCGCTCGTAGACGCCGCGGTCGGCAAAGATGATTTCGAGCGTGATCATGAAGCTCCCCGCGTTCTTGCTGCGGATGGTCCGCGCAAGGTCGCAGATGTTTTTCGTCTTCATCGTGTGCAGAACCCCCCTTTGGCCGCGTGGGCCGCAAAACAGCCGAGAATGTCCCCGTATGTCACGGAGTCGATGTCCGACTCCACGCAGATGTTCCACAGATCGTTCACGAACGCCTCCGGCGCGTAGGGCGCAAGCATGAGCGCGAGCTTTTCGAGAAGGTCGCCGTCGCTCACTGGGTTTTCCGGTTCGCCCTTCGCGACCGGAATGCCGCGCTCGAAGGTCCGCCCGTCGCGCAGCGTCACGCGCATCCACGCGCCCCGCTCTTCGGGGTAGATCGCGTCCATACGTTCGTCCGCCTCGATCGTGACGGACCGGGCGAGGCGTCGGAGCCCCTCGTCGCCGATCAGTCCGGGCGTGTAGTCCTGAAGCGTGACGTTGCCTTTCCGGAGCGCCACGGCGAGCGAGAAGGGCATGCTGAACATCGCCTCCTCGAACGTCTCCGGCGTGAAGACCTGCCCCACCTCGACGATCCCGAGCGTGTAGGTCCGCACGAGGATCGATTCGACGTCCGCGTCCGTGCAGCCGAGGGCCGAGCGCGCCTCGCGGACGAGGTCGATCGCGGCGTGGCAGTGGCGGCAGGTCGGGTAGAGCTTCGTGTAGGTCAGCAGGATCTCCCACCGTTTCCCGAGGTCGCCGGTGAGCGCGTCTTCCGAGTATTCCCCGGCGCACATGGCCTTGAGCCAGCCGTGCTGTCCCTCGAAGAGCGTCCGGGGCGATTTCGCCCCCGCGCGCGCGAGGTCGGCCGCGAGAACGCCCGCCATCGCGGCCTTTCCCGGCTGGAGCGTCTTGATGCCGGGGTTGTCGTGAAGCATTTCCTGGAGCCCCGCGCTCTGGAGCCCGCCCATCGACATCGCGTAGGCGAACGGCTCGGGGTCGAGCCCCAGGAGAGCCGCGCACCCGGCCGCCGCGCCGATCGAGCCGCACGTTCCGGTGGAGTGGAAGCCCCGCTTGAGATGCGACGGGTTGATGGCCCGGGCCGCGCGAAGCATCGCGTCGTATCCGACCGCGACGGCCTTCAGGATTGAGCGGAACGAAGAGCCCTCGCGCTCGCCGACCGCGAGGACGGCCGGGATGACCGCGACCGCCGGATGCGAGGTGCCCCACCGGTGTCCGTCGTCGAGTTCGATGGAGTGCGCCATGATCCCCGTCGCCATCGCGGCGTTCATCGCCGGGACCTTCGTCCCGTCGCAGAGGATCACAGCCTCGGGCTTTCCGCCTATGTCGCGCGCGTAGGCGTTCCAGATCGCGGCGACGTCCCCCTCGCAGTATCCGGCCACGGTCTCGCAGAGGAAGTCCGCCAGCGTCCGGCGGGCCTTCGCGAGAACCCGCTCCGGAATGTCGCCGGGCCCGAGAGGCGCGTAGAAGTTCGCGAGCGTGCAGAGCGGCGTGTTGGTGACGTCCGTCGCCATCGTCCTATTTCCCGGATACCGTCTCGAACGTGTAGCGGAAGATCTCCGGGTCGAGCGGGTCGGAAAGCGTGAGCAAATGGTCGACGGTCCAGCGGTAGGCCTTGTTCTTCGGGAAGAGGGGTTCGTCGGTGAGCAGCGCGACCGAGCCGCCCGAGGAGTTCATCTGCCCGGGGTAGCTCATGTAGAAGAAGCGGAATTTCGCGCACTTCGCGACGGACGTCGCGAGTTCGACATCCTTCGAGATGACCTCGATGACGACCGCGACCTCGTGGGAGAGCGTCTGTTTGACGGGTTCGATCTCCTGCATGACGGCGTTCGCGCCGTAGACGTGGAAGAGCAGCTCGTACAGGCCGTCGCGGTGCGCTCCGATGATCTGCGAGACCTTTTTGCGCGTGTCGGCCAGGATCTGGTCCATGTGCGCGATCGCGCGCGTGTCGCGGACGCCGACGAGGTGGTAGACGCGGTGTCCGGCCTCGCCCGCGCCTTCGAGCTTGACCTTGTAGCTTCCGTCGGGCGACGGGACGAAAAGGCTTCCCGTGACGCGGCAGATCCGGTCCGTCTGCGCCTCGTAGACGCTCGCGTGCATGTCGAGAATTCCGCCGGGGAGCGCCTGGACGAACGGGTTCGTGCGCTCGTACATCGAGTGCGCGGCCACGCTGTGCGGCGTCGCCTGCTGGTCCGGGTGCATCGGCTCGATCGTGAAGCAGTCGTCGTACACGGTCCCGATGATCGATTCCTTGACCTTCTGCGGCCAGCACACGAGGGAGGCGCACTCCGCGGCCTTGCCCATGTGCAGGCTGACGCCCCGGTCGAACCCCTTGAAGACGGGATACGCGGCGAGCAGCGTGTCGTCGCAGGAGCGCCCCGCGATGATGACGTCCGCGCCCTTCGCGAGCGCGTGGACGATCTGTTCGATGCCCATGCTCGCGGTCACGTTCGTCGTGTTGTCGAGCACCTCGTCCGTGAGCGGGAACGCCGCGCCGAGAACCTCCGTGCCGCCGCTGCGGACGCGAGAGCGAAGCGTGTCCATCGGGATCTGGGAGTAGATCAGCGCCATCGTGAAGGGCTCCATCTTCCGTTCCTTCGCGACGGTCCGGATGATGTCGGCGTAGAGGTTGACGCCCCGGTCCGTTCCGGTGGTGCTGCACGACCCAACGATCATCGGGACCTTCTTCTTCCGCGACTCGACGAGCATGATCTCGAGGTCGTGCCGCTCCCATTCGTACGGGTTGTGCGGCATGTCCGCGCCCAAAAACGTCGGCCCCGCGTCGGCCGTTCCCGCATCGGCTCCGAAAAAGTCGATATCCCGCTTGACGCCCTCGTAGAAGGATCCTTCCTCGATGATGTTGTCGCCCAAATTCCCCGTAGAGACCAGTAAGGAAACTTTCCGCACGGATACATCTCCTCCTCTGACGGTCTGTGATATGCCGTTATTGTGTAGAAAACGGAAGCGCATTGCCGAACTTGTGTCAAGAATAATCGAGCAAATTTTGCTTGTCAAGGGGAATATGCATTCTTTTGACAGAATGACCGCAACGATTGCGTTTTTTCAGGCGCCCGGGTATGATGTTCGGCGCGGAGCGCGCGCCGCTTGTCTCTTCCGCTTGTGTGAAGGAAAGGCGCGGTTTTTCGCGGGAAAGTTGCGGGGCGTTCCCCTGGGGGGATTCCCGTTCCCGAATTTTCGTCGTGTGGGATATTCGCCTCCAGGGGGTGTCGTGCGGGGGGAACGGGCGGTTTTGTTCGGAACATAAAACGGCATCGCATTGCCGAAAAAATCGGACGGAGGGTATGGCATACTATTCGTCCGGGGGAGGGAGCGCCATTGTTCGAAATTGAAGCATATCCGGACACGATCGTCGAAATTCTTCGGATCCTCTACTTTTCCGGCGGCATCCAGGCGTCGGGCGACCTGCAGAACGCGCTCCGGAAGAGAAGCATCGAACTGGAGCTCCGGACGATCCGATACCATCTCGCGAATCTGGAAAAGGACGGCATCGTCCGGCGTTTCGGGAACAAGGGCGTCGTCCTGACGGAGCGGGGCGTCGAGGAGGCCCGGATGCTGCTGGTCTTCGACCGGATCGGCGTGTCCTCCGCGGAGATCGAGCGGATCGCCGCGGACAGCGACTACGACCCCGCCGCCGATACGGGGAAGGTGCTGGTGAATACGCTGCTGATCGGAGAAAACCGGCTGGACGATGTCCTCGGCGTTCTGGCCGCGACGTCGGCCAGTCCGGTGATCATCTCGTCCCGCGTGGGGCTCGTCCGCTCCGGCGAACGGCTCTGGAACTTCGTCGTCCCGCAGGGGCATGTCGCGCTGCTCGGAATCACCGCGCGCAATTACGACGTCTTCCTCCAGAAGCGGCGGATCCCCACCGAAACGATCGCGACCGTGCTGCTGCGGATCGAGGACAACGAGCCGAAGGGCATCGCCGACATTCTCTTTCATTCGGGAACCACGCTGAGCCCCGGTGAACTGCTGATCCGCGGGAGGTACACGTCCGTCTCGGACGTCGTCCGGACGGGAAACGGCCTCGCGACCGCCTCGATAAAGACCTTCCCGCCGCAGTTCTTCGACGAGGTCGCCGAAATGCTGCATTCGCTCGACCGGACGGCTTTTTCCGGGCTGATCGAGATGAAGGGGCAGCTTCCTCCCGCGTATCGCATGAGCTACAGGGACCGGGAGAAGGGGTATATGCTCGTCTACGGCGGCGCGAACTTCTTCGCGCCCCTCGTGGAGCAGCATCTTGCGGAAAACCTGCGCATCAGCCACGCGCTCTACGATATTTC
>CAZVUT010000081.1:0-11990 GCA_964630155.1 uncultured Synergistaceae bacterium | reverse complement strand
GCGTGCATCTTCCGGAGCATCGCCCGCCGCGACGCCGTGTCCTTCGGGTCGGTCAACCGGTACATCGCATAGGCCACGAAGTACTCGAGGTCCTTCGGGCGCTTCGACGCAAGGAGTCGCGCCGCTTCCACCCGTGCTTCTTCCGTCCGTTCGGTACGCTCGAGTCCCAGAATCCGGATCATGTCGGCATACGGGGCGATCTCCGCGGGCATCCCTTTTTTCGCACGGTCCATACAGGCGACGGCGTCCTTCCAGTTTCCCCGGACCCAGAACGCGTTCGCGACAAGCGAGAGGTCCCTCGGCGCCATATCCGGAGAGGAAACCGCAAAGGCCTTGTCCAGCTCCCCCCAGCGACGATCCCGGAAAAGCCGCTCGAAATCCGCGGCGTCGAGCGGAGCTGCAAGGGACGCAAGGAAAACGACCGAAACCAGCGCGCGGACAAGCGGCTTCATTCGTTCACCCTGTTCCGGCCGTCGTTTTTGGCCCTGTAGAGCGCTGCATCGACGCGGCGGACAAGGACGTCCGGTTTCGACTCCCCGTCGTCGCAGGCCAAACCGATGCTCGCCGTCACGGTGACGGCGCTTCCGTCCTGTGTCGCCATCGGAGTTCCCCCCACCGCGATTCGGACCCGTTCGAGCGTCCGCAGCGCGTCGTCGCGCGTCGCTCCGGGCAGGATGAGGAGAAACTCCTCGCCCCCATACCGTCCGGCGATGTCGTAGTTCCGGAGGGACGAACGGATGCGGCGCGCCGTCTCCTGAAGCACTTCATCCCCGACCAGGTGTCCGAGCGTGTCGTTCACGTTCTTGAAGAAGTCCAGGTCGAGAAGTCCGATGTAAAGCCGCTTCCCCTCCCGACGTGATCGGGAGAGCTCCTCTTCGAGGCGGTCAACGATCGCCCGCCGGTTCCTGAGCTTCGTCAGCGAGTCGTACAGGGCCATGTGACGAAGTTCTTCCTGAAGCTCCACGACGCGCTGCCCTGCGGTGATGCGCACCCGCAGTTCGTGGGGATCGAACGGCTTCGTGATGTAGTCGTCCGCGCCGGACTCGAGCCCCTTGACGATATGTACTTTCTCGTCCCGAACGGTCACGAGGATGACATAGCGGTAGGAGCTGCCGTTCGGGACGTGCGCGCGGAGCCGCCGGCACAGTTCGGGGCCTTCAAGTCCCGGCATGACCCAGTCGATGAGCGCAATCAGCGGCGAATTCTCGGCCGACAGGATGCGCCACGCTTCCTCTCCGTCCCGCGCGACCACGACGTCGTAGCCCCATTTCCGAAGCAGCGATTCCAGAAGGAGACGCGAGGTGGCGTCATCCTCGGCGATCAGTATCCGCATTCCGTTCAGTCCTTTTCGTCGTCCTCTTTTCGAAACAAAGCCAGATCCGTAAAGCGCCGCCATTCGTCCTTCAACCGGGCCGAAAAGCCGCGCAGCCGGTCCGTGTCTCCCTCCGAAGCCGTTTCTTCCGCGCGGGACGCCAGGGAAGCCAGTGTTCCGGCCGCGACGTTCGACGCCGCTCCCCTGAGGGTGTGCGCCGCGATCCTCGCATTGACCGAATCCCCTCGTTCCGCCGCATCGACAAACTGGGAGACGAGATTCTTTCCATCGTCTAAAAAGGTCTCCACGACCCGAGAACAGAGTTCTTCGTCCCATACAACCCTCTCCAGCAAAGATGCCCGATCGAAAACATCCGTCCGGGCGATCGTTTTTTCGTGGTCGTCCTCCGGAGCCGCGGCGGCATCCGGAACTCCCTGCGCGGCGAACGCCATGATCCGTTCCAGTTCCGCCGGGGAGATCGGTTTCGACAGATATCCGTCCATTCCGGCCGCCAGACACGCCTCCCGGTCCCCCTTCATCGCGTTCGCCGTCATCGCGACGATGGGAATCCGCACACCGGAGGCCTCTCCCGCACGGATGCGGCGAGTCGTCTCGAGTCCGTCCATTCCCGGCATCTGAACATCCATCAGCACCATATCATACCGTTCTCGCGCAAGCCAGTCCAATGTTTCCTGTCCGCTTTCGGCCATATCCGCCGTGACCCCGAGCTTTTCGAGCAGCATGGCGACAATCCGGCGATTCGTCGCGTTGTCCTCTGCGACCAGGACGCGCAGTCCGGCTATTCCCCCCCGCGAAGCGTCCGCGTCGCCGCCTCCGCGGCTGTTTTCTCCCGGCTCCGTTGCCGACACCGGGAGATCGAGCGTGAACCGGAACGTCGATCCTTCGCCGGGATCGCTCTCAACCTCGATCCGGCCGCCCATCATTCCGACGAGGCGACGGGAGATCGCCAGTCCGAGCCCGCTTCCGCCATAGAGGCGGGACGTCGAGGCGTCGGCCTGCGTGAAGGGCTGGAAGAGCCGCTCGATCGTTTCGGGGGGGATGCCGATCCCGGTATCCTCGATTCGGGCCAGGATCCGGCAGCGATCGGCCGTTCGCGACAATAACGAGACGCGAACGCTCACGGAGCCCTGTCGCGTAAACTTGACCGCGTTTCCGAGCAGATTGGCGAAGACCTGGCGCACCCGCCCCGCGTCCCCGACGAGCGCCCCGGGAAGCAGCGGGTCGGTTTCCATGACGAATGCGAGCCCCTTGCTTTCCGCCATGCGGCCGTACGTCGAGCGCAGGTTTCGGAGAAGCTCGCGGAGATCGAAGGGGATCTGCTCGAAGTCAAGCCGTCCGGCTTCGATCTTCGAGATGTCGAGCAGGTCGTTGAGCAACCGCATCATATGTTCGGATTCGGAGAGGATCGTGCGCGTCATTTCGGTCTGGTTCTCGTCGAGACGGGTCTGGGAGAGCAGCGTTCCCATGCCGATGATCCCGTTCATCGGCGTGCGGATTTCGTGGCTGATATTCGCGAGGAAGCTGTCCTTGGAACGATTGGCGTCTTCGAGCGCCCGCTCGGATTCTTCGAGTCGCAGGACCTTTCCTTCGAGTTCGTCGTTCAGGCGGCTGATGGTGCGGTACAGTTCGGCATTCTGCAACAGTCCTGCCGTCGCCTCGAGAATGACGGTCAGGAAGGCGAAGGAGACGTCGAGAATCTCGCGTTCGTCCTCGTCCGGCACTCCGAGAAAGAGTCCCATGCTCCGGTTCTGGCTTATGATCGCATGAAGCAGGATCGGCGTCGCGCCGTCCGACGCCGTAACCGTGACGGAACGGTTCCGGTCAATGCACCACGCGACCGTTCCATCCTCGATTAGGATGTCCTTTTCATGTTCCACCCAGGGGAGCGCGTCGTTCGGACCGCAATAGCGGCAGTCGAAATCCAGCCCGTCACCGCTCACGAGGTAAAACGCGGTCGTCCGGAAACGCACGAAGGACCGCAGGCGCTGCGCGGCTTGCCGAAGCAGATCTTCTTCGGTGAACGAGTCGTCCACGGCGACGCTGAACGTGACGGAAGAGAGCGCCGCCTCAAGAATCTGCGCCACGGAGCGGCGTTCTTCTTCCAGCACCGTGATTCTGTCACGAAGGGTCTGCAGATCTCCGTTTTCGTCCGCCATGCGCGCCGCTCAAAAGACCAGAAAGACGTTCATGATCTCCCGGACCTGCCGCTCTCCCTGTTTGACGATGGATTCCAGCGCCGGAGGAGTGAGCTCCGCGAGATCCCACGCCCTGCTTTCCGGCACGGGAACGAAGAACGAACCGCTCGTCCCGACCCGCAGGGCGTTGGCGATCACGTCTCCGAGATGCACGAGAACGGCGTCTCCCGAGGCCGTCTCGCCGGCCGGATCGTTCCCTTCCGCGCCGGGCACGGCGTGATGGCGCTTCACGAGGTCCCGGATGGGTTCGGGAATGTTCCACTGCTCCAGAAGGCGGTTGCCCAGCATCGCGTGATCGTACCCCAGAAAGGCGCGCTCCGACTCGACGAGCGGACGCCTCGCGCGTTTCGCGTGCTCCATCAGGGAGGTCATCATCCGGGGAAGGCGCGTCAGCAGGATGATCCGGCCCAGGTCATGCAGCAGTCCGGCCAGGAAAAAACGTTCCTCGGACGGGTGTCTCCGGGAAAAGGCGAGAAGGCGCGAAAAGACGCCGCACGAGATGGAATGCTTCCAGAAGGATTTCATATCCACCATGTGCGGCGGAACGTGTTTGAAGACGCTGATCGTCGAGACCGCGAGCGCGAGCGATGTGAGTTCGTTCGTGCCGATGATCGCCACGGCGCGCGGGATCGACGTGATGGGGGCCGGAAAGCCGTAGAACGAGCTGTTCACGAGCCGGAGCAGCCGGACCGTCAGGCTCGGGTCCTTGCCGACGACCTGCGCGATGTGCGTGGCGGAGCTGATGGGCGAGTTGAGCACCTCCCGGATCTTGAAGTAGATATCCGGGAACGAAGCGAGGCGGACGTCCTGCCGCAGGAGAAACTCCGGAGACACCCCCTCTTCGGGGATATCGACATCCGGGCCCGCCCGCAGGATGTCCGCACGGGGACGATGCAGCTCTTCAAGCTCCGGGAAGGAACCGGAAGCACCTGCGGCGATCCGCTCCGTGAACCGGAGGCCGCACAGTCGACGCAGTTCCGCGAGGCATCCGTGGTCGTCGTCGCCCGGCGGAAGAAGCAGGGAGGCGATCCCCTCACCCTTGCGCGCCGTATCCTCGTCGATACGGGTCTTTTCCTGGACTTCCGCGTCGTCGGTTCCCTCGATATCGGCTTCGACGACGCCCCAGACCTTCATCATCCGGGTATGCTTGTCCGACAGCGCCGCGCCCTTCGCCAGAATTAAGCGCCCGTTCGGGGCCTTCAGATCCGATGCGAGCACCATGCCCTCTTTCAGGTTCCCAACCTTGACGCGCCCCACGGAACAGGTCACTCTTCCTTCCGGATCGAAGCCCGGAAGATCAGGAGCGCCGCCAGAATGACGGCCGCCGCGATCAGGAGGGACAGGACGGACGACGAGAGCGTCCGCATGGCGTGCGTCACCTTCGGCGCATCGGAAAAGAGCAGTCCCGCGAACGCATTCTCGAGCGACGCAAGGGCCGCGAGCTTGTGGACGAGGCTCGAAAGCAGCATCCCGCCGAGAAAGACGAGACCGGAAAGCGCGCCGTTCCCGGCGTTGACCGCATGCCAGACCGTGCATCCGCCCGAAAGCATGAACGCGAACGAAGCGAGCGCCGTCGAGACGGACTTGACGAGCGTCGGCCAGAGCCCCTTGATCGGGTCGGCGGGCAGAAAATCGGGCGTGAATGTTCCCGACAGCAGCGCGTAGAGCAGCGACCCGCCGATCATGGAGACGACCGGGATGAACCCCGACGGCATCCGAAACCACAGCGCGTTCCGGAGCCCCTCGACGACGCAGAACCGCACCGCCTGCATCGCCGCTCCGAGCGCGGCGCCGACAAGGATGACGATCCCCACGGCGAGGAACTGGCGCGGATAGTTCAGGTCCAGCGACCACGCCATATAGCACGCGGACGCGACCGCCGTCGCAACGACGAGTCGTTTCGCCCACGCGTCCGGGACGGCGACACGCGCGCCGGTCTGGACCGAAAAGCCCTTCATGAGCATCCGGACGCCGAGCCATCCGCCGAAAACGAACGCCGCGGCCTCGAACGCTCGACCGGCGTGTCCGTACCCGAGCTGAAGAAAGACGCACCAGGGACAACCGAAAAATTCGGGCAACGCGAAGCCGGTCGCGAAGCCCAACAACAGCGGCCCGACGAGAAACGCAGGCTGCGACCGGAATTCCTTCCTCGAAACGGCCATCAGGAGCGAGCCGATCATGAATCCCGAGACCTCCGGACGGGTCGTCACGCCCGTACATCCTCCAACGAGGCCGTACCATTCAGCGAAATAGAACATCAGCGGATAGCAGAACGCAACGGCGATTCCGACCGCAAGAGGGGAAACGAATTTTCGGGGCATGCGCGACGACTCCTTTCGCATCTGTCGCCGAGAAGCGCACGCACTATGAAACGATCCGAAATCCGCGAAATGGCGGAGCGTCGGAGTCATGCATGCTTTTTTCGGCGCATGGTAAGATTTTAACAGAACCGGAAGGAGGCGAATGAGATGATACGTCGCGCAATATCGATTCTGATGGCCGCGATCTGTCTGGCGATTCCCGCTCAGGCCCTCGCGGCGGTGTCGGAGCAGGCTGTGACGAAAACATGGGAGCGTATCTCGGCGGCGGCGGAGCTTCCGCCATCGCCCGTACACTTCGAGGACAAGAAGGAGCCCAACGCATGGATCGCGTTCGGCCCGGACAAGCAGGAGCTTCACGTCACGAAAGGGCTCATGAATCTGTTGCGGTCGGAGGACGAGATGGCGGGCATCCTCGCGCACGAGGCGGGACACATCCGGCTCGGACACTACAAAAGCACCGTCGGCCGCAGCATCGCATGGACGTTGCTGGCCACGCTGCTCAAGGGGGACCGCGTCGGAGAGACCGTCGCCGGGGTCGGCATCGGCCTGGCGGAATCCGGTTTCAGCCGGGAACAGGAAGTCGCCGCGGACGATTACGGGGTGCGCCTGTCCGCGGCTGCGGGATACTCGCCGTGGGGCCTGTTCCGGGCGATGGAACGCATGAAGAACGCCGGTATTTCGACGAGTCCGAACGGGTTCAACTCCCATCCGCCGACGGAACGGCGTCTTGTGCATCTGCGTGAGTTCACGAGCGCGGTGGAACGAGACCGGAAGCGATAACCAACGCTTTGCAAGAATACAGTATCCATCTCGACACAAGTCGCATATCCCATAAAAATGATATAATTGTATCGAACTGACACTCTTTTTCCGTCTATACCCGATAGGTTCGGAAACCCGGCAGGGAAACCATGCCGAACACATTATGGGAGGGATTTGCATGTCTCGCGTCTGGGAAGGGAATTTCAGCTATATCGCCAACAATAACCGGCCGTCGCCGATCAGGGAAATGCTCGCCGTCATCAAGCAGCCGGGGATGATCTCCTTTGCGGGAGGGATGCCTGCGCCCGAAGTCTTCCCCGTCGACAGGTTCTACGAGGGGGCGCACCTTCTGAAGGATGACGGGGCCAATCTCCTCCAGTACGGGATCACCGAGGGGTACCCCCCGCTCAAGGAGTTTCTCGCGAAGTGGACCGCGCCCCGGATGGGCCGCGTCGTTTCGTCCCCCGAGATGCTCATCACGACCGGATCGCAGCAGGTTCTCGACCTGTTCGCCTGGTCGATGATCGATCCGGGGGATGTCGTGATCACCGAAGACCCCTCCTACCTCGCGGCGCTCACCGTCTTCTTCAACCACGGCGCGACGTTCGTCGGCATTCCGATGGACAAGGACGGCATGATGGTCGACAAGATCCCGGAAGAGATCGAAAAGCTCAAGAAGCAGGGGAAAAAGGCCAAGTTCATCTACACGATCGTGAACTTCCAGAACCCCGGCGGCGCGACGATGACCCTCGAACGACGCAAAAAGCTCGTCTCGATCTCGCATCAGTACGACATTCCGATTTTCGAGGACGACCCGTACGGCTATGTCCGCTATGACGGAGAACACCTGCCGTCCATCTTCTCGCTCGATCCGAAGGGCGGCGTCGTCTATGCGGGGTCGTTCTCGAAGATCCTCTCCCCCGGCGTCCGCGTCGGCTGGGTCACGGGCACGGAGGAAATCATCCGCAAGATGACCATTTTCAAGCAGGCCACAGACCTGTGCAGCAGTTCCCTCACACAAGCGCTCGTCGCGGAATACTGCATCAAGGGCCATCTCGACGCGCATCTTCCGAACATCATCGACAACTACCGCGTCAAGCGCGACGCGATGGAAGACAGCTTCAAGAAACATCTTTCCAGCCGCGGGATCTCGTGGGTCAAGCCGGACGGCGGTTTCTTCTACTGGCTTGACTTTGGAAAGATCAACACGACAGAGCTGTTCAAAAAGGCCATCGAGAAGAAGGTCGCCTTCGTCATCGGCGAACCGTTCTGCGTGCGGCCGGGAACCGGCGTCCACAACGCGCGCATCAACTTCACGTTCTCGTCGCCCGCACAGATCGAGGAAGGCGTCAACAGGCTGGTTCAGGCCATCGACGAAATAGCCCTCAAGGCGATCTGAGAAATGAGACGCGGGGTCGATCCGATCGTCGGATCGGCCCCTTTTCTTTACGACAAAGGAGGGTCTTTGAACAGATGACCGCATTCTGGGATTCCCTGTACAGCGGCGCAGCGCGCAACATCAAGCCGTCCCCGATCCGGGACATGCTCCAGTCCTGCCGGAAGCCGGGAATGATATCCTTCGCGGGCGGCATGCCCGACCCCGCGATCTTCCCCGTCGAGCAGTTCGCCGAGGCCGCGTCCATCCTCAGGACCGAAGGGCGCGACATCCTCCAGTACGGAGCCACGGAAGGCTACGCTCCCCTCAAGGACTTTCTCGCCTCGTGGTGCGCCCCGCGTCTCGGACGGAAGGTCGACTCCGACGAGATGCTCATCACCTCCGGCTCGATCCAGGGCGCCGATCTGATGACCATGGCGACCTTGAACCCCGGCGAGTACGTCATCACCGAAGCGCCGACCTTTCTGGGCGTCACGACGGATATGTACAACCACGGCGCGAAGTTCCTGTGCGTCCCGTGCGACGAGGAGGGCATGCTCGTCGACCGTCTTCCCGCGCTCATCGAGGGGGCGCGGAGCGAGGGCAAGACCGTAAAGTTCATCTACACGATCGCAACCTTCCAGAATCCCTGCGGCGCGACGATGTCGCTCGAGCGCCGGAAGGCGCTCGTCCGCATCGCCCGGGAGTACGGCGTCGCGATCTTCGAGGACGATCCGTACGGATACGTCCGCTTCGACGGGGAGCACCTCCCCACGCTGTTCTCGCTCGACGGCGGCGAACACGTGATCTACGCGGGCTCCTTTTCGAAGATCCTCGCGCCCGGAACGCGGGTCGGCTGGTGCTGCGGCGACCGGGATCTGATCCGGAAGATGGTCGTCTTCAAGCAGGGCGTCGACACCTGCACGAGCGTCGTTGCGCAGGCGCTCGTCTACCAGTACGCAAAGCTCGGCCATCTCGACGCTTTCCTCCCGAAGATCATCGGCCACTACCGTGCGAAGCGGGACGTCATGATGGAATCGTTCGCCGAATACCTTCCCGCGGGAGAGGCCCGGTACACGAAACCCGAGGGCGGCTTCTTCTTCTGGCTGGAGACGCCGAACATCCCCGTCGACGCGCTCTTCGGCCAGGCCATCGCGCGCAATGTCGCCGTCGTCAAGGGCGTCCCCTTCTACCCGAACGGGGACGGTGGAGACCACCACTGCCGCGTGTGCTTCACCTTCGCGTCCGCCGACGCGATCCGCGAAGGCGTCAAGCGCTTGGGCGACGCGATGCGGGAGCTTCTGTAGCTCTCTTTCAAACTCAAGTTTCGCAGTACCTTGACAGCAGAGAAAGCCTTGTCCTGACTGAAAAAGAGAGACGGAAACGCGCCTGTTTTGTAGAATTGAGTCACGACACAAAACCCCACAAAGCAGGAGGCGTTCCCGTGAAGAATATTGTACATGATACGGATGCTGTCGATGAACCGTTTCGGTCAATGGCTTCGTGGTTCTTTCGAACGTTTGGAATCGGCGAATTGCTCCACCGCAACGGAAGATGGAGCGGAAAGGGAATACCGGGACGCCAGATCCTCTTTCAGCTGTTTTTCCTGGTATTCTCGAAGAAGAACTTCCATGAACTGATACGGGAGAAGAGCCTTCCGTGGGGAAAGGACGTCGCGTACCGATTTCTGTCGTCTCCCGGCATCAACTGGCGGCGTTTTCTCCTGACGGCGGCGAAGAGGATCATCGAGCGATTCCTGTATCCGCTCACGTCGGAAAAGAGAACGGATGTCTTTATCCTCGACGATTCGCTCTTCTCCCGCAACAGGAGCAGGAAGGTCGAACTGTTGTCCCGGATATTCGATCACTGCGCCCACAGGTACGTCAAGGGCTTCCGGATGCTCACGCTGGGGTGGTCCGACGGGAGAAGCTTTCTGCCTCTGGCGTTTTCGCTCCTCGGTTCGGCGAAAGAAGAGAACCGGTTCGAGGAAGCCCATGCAACGGACAAACGGACCTCCGGCGCACGTCGTCGCGCGGAGAGCGTCCTGAAGACGGGGGACGTCGCGCATGCGCTTCTCGACGCGGCGTTGCGGACGGGAATACGGGCGAAGTACGTGCTCTTCGATTCCTGGTTCGCCACGAACGGGATAATCCTGGCGCTTCATTCGAGAAACCTCCATGCCGTCTGCATGATCAAGGACTTCAACACGATGCGGATGCGGTACGGCGGGAAACGGATGAAGCTCGGCGGCCTCTACGCGGCGGTGAAAGGCACGCTCGAAAGGAAGGACATCCTCGGATCCGCGGAGGTATTTGTCGACGCCGGAAAGAACACCGAAGAATCTCCGGTTCCGGCCAGAGTGGTATTCGTCCGGAACCGGACGGAAGGCGCCCGTCGCGCATGGCTTGCCCTGCTCACGACAGATATGGCGCTGACGAATGAAGAGGTTGTCCGGATATACGGGAAACGGTGGCAGACAGAGGTATTCTTCAAGTCGGCGAAGAGTCTGTTGCGACTGGCAAAGGAATTCCAGACGCGAAGTTATGATTCCCTCACAGCCCACACGAGCATCGTCTTCCTGAGACAGATGATGCTCTGCTGCGAGCAGCGCAGAACTACAGACGACCGCACATTCGGGGATATATTCCGCCTGTGTTGCGAAGAACTGGAGGACATCTCGTTCCGGACGTCACTCGGATTGCTGCTCCGGCTGCTGAAAGAAACCGTTGCGTCGGGAATTGTCCTGAGCGAGAACATCATTGATGCACTGTTTGAGAAGTTCATGGCCGGTATGCCGCGACTCCTGCGACAAAAACTCGCCGGTGACGCTATTCTGTCCCTGTGTTGACAAGGCTTTGTCAGATGTCAAGGTGCTGCGAAACTTGAGTTTCAAAAAAAGCGCCGAAGCGGGCCGGGTTCGAACCGGTCCGCTTTTTTTGTCACCGTCCCGGAGCCTTGCGAAATTCTGTGGTATTCTGAAGTCTGCAACGAACCCACACGCAGGGAGAGGATACCATGACGCAGGAGACCATCGCGGCCATTTCGACAGCCTGGGGCGAAGCCGGGATCGCCATTGTCCGTCTGTCCGGGACAAACGCCCGCGATATGGCGGATTCCGTTCTGTCCTGTACGGTTCCTCTTCGCGAGACGCGCCCGAGAGTCCTGCGGAACGGCTTTCTCCTGGACGAATGCGGCGTCGCGGTCGACCACGTTCTGGCCGTGTGGTTCGCCGCGCCTCACAGCTACACGGGCGAGGACGTCGCGGAGATCCACACGCACGGAGGAACCCTGGTGGCGCAACTCTGTATCCGGCGTCTGCTGAGCCGGGGCGCGCGACTCTCCGAGCCCGGCGAGTTCACGAAGCGGGCGTTTCTGAACGGACGCATCGACCTGACGCAGGCGGAGGCGGTTCTCGGAATCATCCGCTCCCGGAGCGAAGAAGCCCTCCGGGCCGCCGCGCGGACGCTCCGGGGCGAGCTGTCGACCTTCGCCGCCGGGATCCGTCAGGAGATCGTCGGTCTGCTTGCGCAAGTGGAGGCCGGACTCGACTTTCCCGAGGACGACGTCCCGCCGCTGTCTCCCGAAGAGCTGGACGCAACCGTCACCGCGATCCGTCAGAGCCTCGAGGATCTGAGCGACCGGTGTTCGATCGGGCTCATCCTCCGGGAGGGCGTGCGGGTCGCGATCGTCGGCAAACCGAATGTCGGCAAGTCATCGCTGCTCAACGCGCTGCTCCGGGAGTCCCGCGCGATCGTCACCGCCATTCCCGGCACGACACGCGACCTGATCGAGGAGGTTCTGACCTATCGGGGGATTCCGATCCGCCTTGTGGACACGGCGGGGATCTGCACGCCCGGAGACGAGGTGGAGGCGATCGGCGTCGCGAAGGCGCGCGACGCCCTCAGGGATGCGGACCTGCGCATTCTCGTCCTCGACGGCTCCGCTCCGCTGACGGAGACGGACGCGGAGATCATCGACGGCATCCGCGACGTTCCGCACCTCGT
>CAZVUT010000080.1:0-12236 GCA_964630155.1 uncultured Synergistaceae bacterium | reverse complement strand
AAAAAGTCAGGAAAGGACAGCCGTTCTCCACTCAATCACCGCACATTCAGCGGCGTTGCGGGGCCTCGGCGAGCTATTTCCGCCCCGGATACGCGATCGCGTCGAGCCAGAGATACCCCTTCAGATACGCGACGGGACACGCCCCCACGTGGATCGACGACAATCCGGGGATGTACTCCGGATACTTCTCCCACTCCACGGTGGTCGCGCCCGCCTCCTGAAAGGCCGCGAGCGCCTCGTCGAGATTCCCGGCGGGAACGAGGTCGTCGCTGATGCAGTGGAACATCTTCAAGCGCATTGTCGGCGCCCATCCCGCATGCGCGTCGTTGTCGGCGAGGGTGCGGCAGAAGTCGCTGTCCGCGTCCAGAAGATCGGTGGAACAGGCGGCCGTCAGGATGCCCGCAGGGCCCGAATACCCCGGCGCCTCGCGCATGAGCGCGGTGATCTCGTCACCCGTATGCGAGCCGTCCATCACGGCCAGCAACTCGCCGGGAAAATCCGCGTGGCCGGGAACGTCGTCGCGCACGTTCCGGCGAAAGTCGAACGCGGGTTTCGACGCGCCGTACACCGCATCGTAGCCGTTCAGAACATAGGGCAGGAAGTACGGAGAGCTGAAGGCCGCCGTCGCGTCGATCATCACGTCGCGCATCGCGCCGGAAAGCGCGTACGGCCCGTCGAGCGCGGCGACCCCGGTCACGGAAAACTCCGCCTCGTGATTGCGCTGCAACTCTCTCGCGGTAACCATCGCGACATAGCCCCCCTCGGAAAAGCCCGTGAGGAACAGCCTTTCGTCCCAGGGAGCCAGCCTGTCGCCCGGGTGCAACGTCAGATAGTTGCGCGCGGCGCGGATCATATCCACCGCCGAAAACGCCAGCGAATCGTGGCAATAGGGGTGGACGTCGTAGTTCACGCCCATGCCCTCGTAATCCGCCACCGCCACGATATACCCCGTCGCCGCCATCGCGAGCGCAACGGGAACCGTCAGCTCGGGATCGAGAATCTGCATCCGCGACGGGGAATAGCGGCGCTCCACCTGCGTGGGATGCTGCAACCCCAGAATCGGCACGGGAAGGCGCTTCGCCGCGTCCCAATGCCAGGGAAAGGCGACCATCCCCGAAAGCGTCACGGACTCCCCCGCCGCGTTGCGGCTCACGTAGTCCATGCTCACCATGACCACGGGATACAGGAAGCGGCTCTTGATCGAATCCCACAGCGGCTGAAAGGGATCCGCCTCCGTCGTGTCGATGTTGTCCAGAAAGGCGCCGAGCTGCTCGTTCGAGTCGAACCGCACCGCCTCCCCGTGGGACACGATCTGTCCGCGCGGGTCGCCCCCGTCGCCGCCGCCCCCTCCGCACCCGCCGAGCAGAAACAGCGACAACCCGAAAAACATCGCCCACCGCGCAAATCCCTTTATCCTCATACCCTTCACCTCCGAAAGCAGATACGAAACGAAAATATCTTTTATTCTCGGGGTTCGTCACGAGTCCGTCAATTCCGTGAGTTCAAACGATTTTCCGCGTATTTTTGACTCAGAAGACCGGGAACCATATAATGAACCCGGAACGAACCGGACAGGCAGACGCGACACGACCGTCTCTCTTCCGCCGGACCCGAAAACGCCCTCCGACACCCTCCCATGCCGCGCCGAAATGCCGAAAACGCAGACACCACTTCACGGAGGTGAATACGCATGAACCTGTCGTTTTTCGACAAGGCCAGGGGCTTCGTCTCGGAAAAGGCGACGAAGCGAATGCTGCAACTGGCCGGCGAAGGAAAGACGGAGGAGCTGGCGTCCCTCTTCCGGACGATATCGGGGTTCGCGCCCGCGAAATACCACAGGGAAAGCCTTGCGCTGCTCGCCGACATGATCGAGGCCGACGACCCCTTTTTCGGGTTCTTCAAGCGGATCGCCCGCGAGGCGAGTCCGAAATGCCTGGAAAAGCTCATCCAGAACCTCATCGTAAACTTCATCACCCTTGGGCGCGGCATCCGGGACCGCAAGGAAAAGGAACTCGGCGTCCACCTTCCGAACTTCCTCGTCATCAGCCCGACGATGAAATGCAACCTGAGCTGCCGCGGGTGCTACGCGGGACAATACGACACGTCCGAAGAGCTGTCGTTCGACGAACTGGACGCGATTCTGACCGAAGCGAAAGAACTGGGAATGTTCTTCTTCACCTTCACGGGCGGCGAAGCCTTCACGCGGCGGGATCTTCCCGAACTGTGGAAAAAGCACGGCGACTGCATCTTCCAGGTGTACACGAACGGAACGCTGCTGGACGACGACATGGTCCGCACCCTGGCCGACCTCGGCAACGTCTACCCCATGGTCTCCGTGGAAGGCGGGATTCGCGAGACGGACGACCGCCGCGGAACGGGAACGTACGACAGGGTCATGGCGGCCTTCGACCGCATGAAACGGGCGGGAATGATCTTCGGATTCAGCGCGACGTACACGAACGAATCGGCCCCGTACCTGACAAGCGACGACTTCCTGCGGACGATGATCGACCGGGGCTGCATGGCGGGGTGGTTCTTCCAGTACGTCCCGATCGGAACGAAGCCGGACCTCTCCTACATGGCGTCGCCCGAAGAGCGCGTCGCGCTGCACCAAAAGGTCATGGAGTGGCGGAAAAGCCCCGAATTTCCGATCTTCCTGGGGGACTTCTGGAACGACGGCCCGTTTGTCGACGGCTGCATGGCGGGCGGCGAGCGATACTGGCACATCATCGCCGACGGCCGCGTGGAGCCCTGCGTCTTCGTCCCGTTCGCCGCGGACTCCGTGCGGGAAAAGAGCCTGGTCGACATCGCGCGAAGCCCGTTCTTCACCGCCATCCGAAACGCCCAGCCCTACGGCGACAACAACCTCCTCCGCCCGTGCCTGATCCTGGACCACCCGGAGGTCCTGCGCGGACTGATCGAAAAATACGGCGCGAAGCCCTGCCACGAGGGGCTCGGGCGCCTGCTGGGCGGAACATGCGCCGAAGGGCTCGACCGCTACGCGCAAACGCTGAAGGACCGGTTCGACCCCCTGTGGGAGAACGGCGAGAAGGAGCGGTACATGCGGAGCCTCGAAAGGGAAGACAAGGCGCGCTACAGGGAGAAGATGGAGAAACGCGCGGGCGTGTGCAGATAGCGGGCGCCCTGAGAGGCGACGGACTTTGATCCGTGTCCGCCTTTTCCGGGGAGGGTCATCGCACCAAAAGCGCCTGAATCCCTTTCCTGTCGACGATGTGAAGCAGTTTTCTGGCCGCGCCGACGGGCTTTTTCGCTCCGATCTCCCATTTTTGCAGGGTGGAGATGCTGATGTTCATGAGGGATGCGAAAACGGATTGCGTGAGCTTTGTCTTTGCCCGAATGTCCCTGATCATCTCGGCGGAATAGGTCGGGATCTCGGGAATGCAAAGGGCGTCGAATTTGCGCATTTCGTCGTCGGACACCAGTCCGATGCGATGCAATCCGCGCGCGTTTTCATGCACTTCCGAAAGAATGCGGCTCATTGTTCCACCTCCTCAAGTTCTTGTTCCGAAATCGCGGTCGCGATTTCGTCGTCTGTATACCCTAAAACTTTAGACGCCAATTCCAGAAGCGCCTCTTTTTCGTTTTGAGAGACATTTGCTTTTTCGTTCTTGTTGAATCCATACAGGAAGAACCATTTCCCTTCTCTCTTTGAGGCTACGATAGTCCGGGCGCCGCCTCGTTTCCCCATTCCGGCAAGCGGGATTCGTTTTTTGAAGAGGAGGCCGCCCAAGTCTGCGTCAATCAGCCCGGATTCCATCTCCCTGATTGCCGTAGCCAGCGCACTGTTTTCAACATGATTTTTCCGCATCCAGCGACTGAAAGACATCATTTTGAAGATCCGGGACATGATGTTATAGTAGCACTTAGTGCTATATAGGGCAAGGTCCCTTTACCAGGGAAGTCAAACCTCTGCACGGCGGGCGCTACCGGCGCATCATCGCAGACGGCCGCGTGGCCCCCTGCGTCTTCGTCCCGTTCTCCGCGGACTCCATTCGGGAAAAGTTCCCGTTCGGCATCCTCGAAGGAAGAGACGCGTCCGGTCTTGACGTCTTCAAGCGCTTCCGAAAGGCACGCCTCTTCCTCGCTCGTCAGGGAAGGCTCCTCATCCTTGTCGCGGACGTAGGACGCATAGCTCCAGACTTTTTCGATTCCCTCTTCCGAAAGAGAGCTGACGAGGCGGAACAGATCCTTCCGTTTTTTCGTTTCGGTGTTCATCGGCTATCCTCTCCTTGCCTCATCCGCTTTGGTTTCAAGCGGACGCCGACGCCCGCGTGGACCGGAAAGCGGAAACGACACCAAGGTATTTTCCATTTTACGCCAGGAAGGCTGCGCCCCCGAGGGGCGCAGCTCTACAGGATGACAGGTTCCCTGATGTCCAGCTCTTTCTTCAAAGCTTCCTGAAGGACGAAGGAGATATTGACATCGCCGCGTTTCTTGAGTTCTTCCTCCATCCACGCAGGGATGGTGAGCGTCTTCTTGACGGCTTTTCTGCTCCACGCGCGTCGCACCGGCGCCATCGCCGCCACGACGATCTGAACGAAGCCTCCCGCCGGCGGAGCGACATCCTCCGCCGGCGTGGGCGACGGGATGTCGTCTTTCCGGACCTCGCGGAAATACATGCAATCCTCGAGAACGGCCTGAGCCTCGACGATGGATTCTTCAACGGTGTCGGCCGACGTGAAGCAGTTTTCGAGGTCCGGAAAGGTCACCGTCCATCCGTCGCCGTCCGGGACAAAAACAGCCGGATACTTGTAATAGCTCGGGTGTTTCATTGTTTCCCTCTGCCTTTGAGTTCCTTCTGCGAATACTGTCTCCTCAATCGGATCTCCTCCAATGTGAATCAAAGGATACCGCGGAAAATAATACGTGTCAACACGTGCTATATTATGGTCATTCGTTTCGTCTGTCGTTCGTCCGTCCGTCCTTTTCATTCGGCGGCGATCGCGGGCTTTCGCGACAGTCGAGTCAGCTCCCACACCTTCCGGTAATCCACGTCGCCCGTTTTGACCGTCAGGTCCGCGTCGTCCCATCCGGTCGCGTTCAGCGTGACCGAGCGCACCTCCTGAAGCGCCCCGAGCGAGCGGAGAAGTCCGGAGAGCGCCCCGGAGTCCGGCAGGTCTTCAGCATCCAGCACCTCGAAAAGGTCCTTGAGCGCCTCGGGAGACGCCGCCGACAAAAACGGGATGAACAGATCGCAGACCCGCTCAACGTCCAGAGCGACGCGCAGAAGGGACCGTTTCCCCTTCGTGTCCGACCCCTCCGGCTCGGGCGTCGCGACCTCATCGAGAGCCTCCGGCGCGAGGCTGCCCATCAGCAACGTCCCGTCCTTCACGCCGAAAACCATCGGCGCAACCGGCTCCTCGTCCTTCTCCGCGTTCACCGTGCAGAAGAGGTCCCATCCGGGGCGAGCGGAAAATTTGAAGAGGTCGTCCAGTGAGCTTTCCACAAACGCCCGGATATGGGGCGAAAGCGCCCGCATCGATTCGGCCGCCCCGGACAGGAAGGCGTAGCCGCCCGGCATGGGCGCGCCTCGAAGCGTCGACCGACCGCCCAGCACGACGCCGAACGAGCGAAGGACCGCCGCCAGATCCGACGGGTCGAGCCCCTGCTCCTTCAGGAGCAGCCGCGTTTCCTCCCGATCCGAATCGCTGACGAACGCCGCCAGGTCCAGAATGTTCTCCGGGGACAGCGCCAGGCTCGCGAGCCCCGAAAACCAGGGAGCGCCGCCGGATTTCGGCCCCGGATCGGCGGGGGACAGGGCAGGAGCGGGAAGAACCGCGCTCCCCACAAGCGCCTCGAAGACGTTGTGACGCAGGGCCGCCACGATCTCCCCTTCGGAGAGGCCGAACGACAGCTCCGCGAACACGGGGGTCAGGGCCTCGACCGACAGACCGTCGAGAATGTCCCGAATCAAGCGTCCGTCGGCGTCGTCGTTCAACTGCACAAAACTTCCGTGCCGCGTGTCGCGCCGAACCACCTTCAACCGCGTTCTCTTGCCCGACAGGGCGGCGCGCGCCCGTTCGACATGCTCGCCGTCAGATCCGATCAGAAGCACCGGTTCGTTCCCGTCCATACCCAGCGAGACATGAACCGTCACTTCCTCCTTCGCGTCGGAAAACCCGAAACCGATATCCAGCTCGTAGGTTTTCTCCCCATCATCGGGCTCGGACGGATCGATAATGACGCACGTCTCCCTCAGGGGTTCCGGGACGTTCAGAAGATCGAAGAAAACTCTGGAGAGGCTCTCACTCGCGTCTTTGCTTCGCAGCGCCGCAGCCACCGCGTCGTCCAGGCCCAGAAGGGCCTTTCGGGCCGAGGGAACCAAACGGACCGCGCCCTGAAATGTGTCCTCGTCATCGAGCAAAAGGCCCCGAACCAGCGAGACGGACTCCGCGGGAAACACCCCCAGCCATTGAAGGAGAGGCGCCCGGTCGCGCCGGACGTCCAGCAGCGCGTCCAGCAAAAAGGACTTCCCAAGTCGGGCCATCGTCCCCGAAAGGTTCTCCGCGTGGACGACCATGTGGGGATTCTCCCATTCGGGAAGCGCGTCCAGGGTCGCCGCCGATACGGGAAGAGCGGACAGCAGTACGGCCAGGCAAAGGGCCGCGACAACCGATTTTTTCATTCCGATGTCATCCCGCCGCGGGAATGGGCACGGAGATTTCCCTGTCGAAGATTTTGTCCTCGTCGCTCCAGTCCTTGACCGACTTGACGGATTTCTCCAAAATCGAGACATCGTCATCGGAGACCGAGATGAGGATGAAGTTCTGCGTGTCGGTCGCCTCCTTCAGGACCGTCTCCAAATCGGCAGGCGCGTCGTACAGCACGACGGAAAACCTGAACCAGAAGGAACGGCCGTGGGCGACAGCGCCTTCGCGCACGTCGTCGATCCGGGTATAGACGAAGCGGAGCGGGTCCGCCCATTCGATCGCACCTCTCAGCCCCGAGAACTCCTTCCCCTTCTTCATGCCCTCGCCGTACAGCGTGAAGGTGACGTCGGGCCGGTCCCCGCCGGTCGCCAGGATAAAACGCCCGCCGTCCGGACTCCAGATCAGATCCTGGTACTCGCTTTCACTGTCAAGAGGTAAGAACCCCGCAAGGGCGCCCTCCGGGCCGAAGAACAGAACCCCGGTCTCCTCCGCCTTCACGACGTCGGACATCTCGCTTCCCACAACGCTCCAGAAGGTGATGCCGTTTTCGATCCCGTCGGGAACCGGATAGACCTCGCACTCCAGCGCCGTCCCGTTCCGAAACACGCGCCCGTCCTTGACGGAAAAGCCCTCGGGAGCGGGAACGCGCGCTTCGCCGCTACACGCCGTTCCCGACGCGGCGACGGCCAGACACATGATCCCGACCAGCAACAGCGCCTTTCGTTGTCTCCAGATCCGCATCGTCCCGACCTCCTACTTCATCTCCGACCGGATGCTCACAAGGACGTAGGACGGCTTGCCTTTCCAGTCGGATTCCCTGATCACGGCCTCGAAATCGCCCCACAGCTCCTTGGGATCGTCCGCGTTGTAGATCTCCCCGGACAGGTTCCACACACCCTTTTCCGGGCTCTCCGCGTTCTTGACCCGGGCGTACCACGCCGCCTCGCCGTCGGCGGCCCAGAAGTGGAAGGCCTTTTTCGCCGCGTCGAAGTAATACGGCGGGTCGGACTGGTCCACGGACCGATCCGCTGTGACCTTCAGCCCGAAAAATTTCAGGACGGACTCCTCGACCCAGCTTGCCTTGATGCGCACGTCTCCATGCTTCTGCGATTTCGCATCGTTCCGCTCGATGCGGCTCTTGAAGTTATTGATATAGTTGTGCCAGACGCCGAACCGGACGAGGTCGGGGTAGTTCTCCGGCTTCGCCATCTCCTCCGTGCTCGCCTCCATGAAGCCCAGCTCGGTGAAGTTGCTCAGAAAGAGGCTCATCGCCTTGATCTGTTTCTCGCCCGGCGCCGCCAATGCTGCGGAAGCGCAGAACAACGCAAGGATACAAACCGCAAAAACGCCGTATTTTTTCATCGCCGTCCCTCAGTCCTTGACCTTCAGCGAGGCGTCCATGCGCTTTTGAATCTCCGAGAAGCGCTCCGCCTCTTCCCTTGGGTAGCACAACTCGTACGTCACCATCGTCTTCTTGCCCACCAGACAATACCGATGGACGATCGACGCTCCGCCCGTGCGATCGGTCACGTACTCCAGCGCGTAAAAGTCCGCCCCGCTCCGCGCCGTGCCGGGCAGGGGCTCGACGCCGTTCACGTACCCGAACTTGTCTTCCTTCATGTCCGTTGCTTGCTTCAGCAGGGACTTTCCGTCCGCGCCCTTCGGCCTCTTTCCGCCGCTCACGATGACGTGATGCTTCCCGTCGCCGTCCTCACCGGCGGTCTGCGCCTCGAAATTGCTCATGCCGTCCTCGTCGACATACGCGTCGCTCCCGGCAAAGAAGTCCGGATACTCGACGGAGAACCCGAACTTTTTGTCCACATACTTCTTGTACGAGACCGTTTCCCCGGCCTCCCCCGCCGCGCAGCACGCCGCGAATGCCGACAGAACCGCGAGCGCCGTCCACAGAACCCGGAATTTCCTCATATCGTCGTCCCCTTTCTCATGTCTGTTTACGTCCAAGCGGAGCAGCCTTTAGGGATTGATATTCAGGCGCCACCATCCGTCGCTCCCCGTTCCCCCACGGACGAAATGCGCCGTGAAAGGCTTGTCGAGCGTCACCTTCGCGCCCTGATAATACGAAAACTTCTGTTTGGTGATATCCCAGTTGACCCCTCCGGAAGTGCCGGTCGGGGAGAATCGTCGTCCGTTGCGCTGGACGTAGTAATAGATATTCTTGCCCGGCACGTGGCTCAATTTGAACGAACGCTCCTTATGCGCGTCAACGCCCCACCAGCCCCTGCACCGCCACTTTTTTGCGTTCCCGTCGAAGTACAGAAGCGACACGAACACCCGGTCACCCGTCCTGTTATTGAGCGTCACCGGAAAGGTCTCCATTGGCGTCTTCTTCGACGGAGTCGAGGGCGTGTCTTCGTCGACATCAACCTCGACCTTGACCTTGACCGCCTCCGCCGGATGAAACATCCCGAAAGCGCACACTCCAAGCGCAAACGCAAGCACAAAAGCTCCAAGAATTCTCTTCACGTTATCGCCTCCTCATTCCCGATTCACGAACACCGCGTCCATCAGTTCGCGCGCCGTCACCGTCAACACCCCGCCACCCCACGACACCACGTCTCCGTCCGTGACGGCCGAACGAAAAAGAACCGCGTCCCGAAGCTGACCGAATCGCGCCGTGTTCAGCTTCCGCGACAGGTCGGCCACGATCACGCTGCCGGTCTCCATCTCCATGAACAGACGCCAGTCATTCAGCGGCGTTACCGATTTGATAAAAGACACGCACCTCCCCCCTCTCTTCAAAAAAACGACGTCCTGCATCCGCGTCGAGGATACAGAACGCCGTGTGAACGCCATACACCCTTTTGGGGTGGTATTGGGGGGGAAACCGGATGGAAGGCCGCGCAGCCCTCAGGCGCAAGGCTTTCGCAGTGCGTCCTTCAGATCGCGCCTCGAACGGACGTCCAGCTTCTGGAAGACCGCTTTCATATAGAACTTCACGGTATTGTCGGACAGGTAGAGCGCCTGCGCGATCTCCCGGTTGCTCGCACCCCCGGCGGCCATCCGGGCCACCTCGAACTCCCGCGGGGTCAGATCCGCGGGAACCGCGTCGCCCGCACGGCTTCGCAGCAGCGCCTCCTTGCCCTGCGCGTAACGCTCCTTCAGGGCGAGCACTTCGCGGCGCGCGCTCTTCCAGGAACGGTTGAGCGCCTGCCCAAGCGTTGCTCCCAGCAGGTCGGCGTTCTCCGCGAAGGGGAGGATCAGGCCGTCGGGAAGGGCCAGATCCAGAGCTCCGCACAGGGTATCGAGCCCCTCGGCCTCCCGCCCCAGATGCTGCTGGGCGACCGCGAGGCACATCAGGGTATAGACCTCGGAAAGCAGACTCCGGTACCGCCGGGCCGTGGACAGAAACTCCTCGGAGCGCAACAGCAGATCCCGCCCCCGCCCCGTCAGCAGCAGCAGACGTCCCTGGATCGTTTGGGCGAACGGAAGCGCGGGAGAGAGAATCCGGCCGCTTCGGAGCTCGTCGTCGCAGAGCCATTCGGGAACCCCGTCCGGGTCGTTCAGCAGGATGGCCAGGAACCCCGCGGCCATGTCGGCGATATTCCTGCAGCGCGAGAAGTAGCGGGACCGCCGGAGGCAGTCCCGGATGAGCGACGCTCCCTGATCGAACGCCGCGGCGTCGCCGCGCAGCAGCGCGATGCGCCGGAGCAGAAAGACCGTGCAGATGTAGATGCTGTCCTGCCCGTACTGCCGGGTCACGGCGAGCGCCTTGAGGGCCAGCGCCTCGGCTTCGGCGTCGAGCCCGCGGTGGAACAGCGCCTCGGCGCGGAAGACCAGCTCGGCCCCGCCGCCGTTGCCCGACGTCAGGGCGCTGTAGCGGGGGATGTTCTCGTCCATCTGCTCCAGCTCGGAGTCCATCCTCCCCACTCCGCTGTGGAACATGGCCAGAACGGACGGCCACCCGAAGGTCCAGGGGGAGTCCGGCTCGAAAAGGGTGCTGTTCGGCCCGAGAAGTTCATACGCGCGCCGGTGCCCCTCACCCATCTTCGCAATATCGTTGTACGCCCCGAAAGAGGCCGCCAGGCACAGTTCGCCCAGAAGCGCCCGCCGCTGCGGTTCGTCCATCTCGCACCCCTCGAGAAGCTCGCGCATCTCGCCGCAGAGCCGGGCGTGGAGGTTTCTGTCACCAAGCGCGAAAGCCTGAAAGGCGATGGTGATCAGCGTGAAGGCGTGATCGCGCCGCAGCTCCGGCGCGACGTTGTCGGCGATATCGCGCAGGAGCGCCAGCATCGCGTCGCGGCTCGTGTCAAGAACCACGCGGGACAGATCGATGGAACGCAGCCCAAGGGACAGGATCGCCGGGTAATCCTTCAGGCGATAGAAAAAGTCCAGGGCCCGCGTCTTCTCGCCCGTCGCGGCGCACCACTCCCCGGCCCGGCGCAGAATCTCCCGCCGCAACGCCTCCGGCTCGTCCGACAGGGCCGAACGCACGAAATCCAGAAGAATGGCATGGGGAAAGTAGCGGCGGATGGTGATATCGTACCGGATGAACATCCTGTGATTCAGGCGCTCGGTCAACGCCTCCGGAAGCGATTCAACCCCCAGAAGAAACGCGGCCTGCGGCACGGAAAAGGCGTCGAAGGGCGAGAGACGGAACAGGACGAGCCGGTCCTCGCGGGACAACCCCTTCCAAAGCAGCTCGTTCATCAGCTCGTAGACGCTGGCCTTCTGTTCGAGGGACCCAGTGCGGAAAAAGCTCATCAACTGAAGGTACAGCGCGACAATCCAGCCCTCGGAATAGCGGTGGAGGCTCCGCATCTCGTCTTCATCCAGCTCGACGCCCGCCATGCGGTAGTACGCCCCGATTTCGCCGGCGGTCAGGCAGAAATCATCGTTATCGATCCTCAGGACATCGGCGTTGCCCAGCACCGTCAGCCCGCGGGACGAGAGCTGCCGGGTCAGAATGACGAGCCTCAAGCCGTCGCCGCCGTGCTCGATCAGGGCCTTCCATACAGACGCGGGAAGATTCTTCTGGACAAACTGGAAGTTGTCGCAGACAAGATAGGTCTCGGCGTCGCAGCGCAGCTCCATCAGCGCCTGCGCGATCTCCCCCTGATTCTCCTCGACGGGGAATCCCAGGCGCAGCAAATGTGCGCCCGCCTCCGGATCGATGTCGTTCAGAACCCGACACAGACGCGCCCAGCCGGAGCTGTGAGGCTCCTCGCCGGCGACAAACCATCGGACCGATGCCCCCGTCCTCTCCGGAGCGCCGAAAAAATCCTGAACGGCAGTGGTCTTTCCCGCTCCGGACTGGGCCTCGACGAACGTGGTCCGGAACTCCGGGATCTGGTCCAGCCGCGCCCTCAGACGTTCCGAAAAGTAATGAACCTGAGGGTGGGGGGCCCCCGAGACGCTTCGTGGCATCGATCAACTCATCCTCTCCTGGCTGGTCGGCGGCGCGCGGTCAGCATTCGCGAACGCCGGGGTTCCTCATCATCTCCCACTATTCCGAGTCATTGAAATATATTAGAAAAATAGGACTATTAAAAAAGCAAGCATCTAGCTTATAATTATAATACACCTTCAATTTACAATCCAGCGGAC
>CAZVUT010000079.1:0-12242 GCA_964630155.1 uncultured Synergistaceae bacterium | reverse complement strand
ATGACCTCTATCAGATCGGTTCTGAGGGAATTGAGCAGCTCCGGGGAGATGTCAGTCCGATCATGAATCAGAACCAGCTGAAGACGTTCCTTCGCGATGGACCCGGATCCTTTTTTTCCGAACAGCCGCTGAAAGAAATCTTTCATTCGTCTTCTCTCCGTTTCGCGCTCATCTGCTCAACCCGAACAAGCGCTTGATGCCGGAAAGAAATCCGCTGTTCGATTGTTCGTCCAGCTTCAGAAACGGGACATCTTTTCCGGCGATGCGGTCCGCTATGTTACGAAAGGCTTTCGCCGCGGGAGAAGCGTCGGAGAACGTCAGCGGTTCCCCCCGGTTCGCCGACTTCACGACGCATTCATCTTCGGGCACGATGCCGATCAGCGGAATCGCAAGGATGTCGAGAACATCCTTGATATCCAGCATTTCTCCTTCCCGGATCAAATGCGCCCGAAGGCGGTTGAGCACGAGCCTGATAGGCTTTTTCCCCATGGATTCCAGCATGCCGATGATCCTGTCCGCATCCCTTACGGCAGGGATTTCAGGAGTGGTCACAACCAACCCCTCGTCGGCGCCGACGGCTGCGTTCCGGAACCCTCCTTCAATGCCCGCAGGACTGTCGAGCAGGATAAAATCGAAATCCGGCCGGAGCATCGCGCACAGGTCGGACATCTGTTCGGGAGAAACAGCGTCCTTCGTCCTCGTCTGTGCGGCCGGAAGGAGATACAGGGAATCGACCCGCTTGTCCCGCACAAGAGCCTGCGGCAAACGACAAACACCGTCGAGAACGTCGACGAATGTATAGACGATCCTGTTTTCCAGCCCCATCATCACATCGAGGTTTCGCAATCCGATATCCGCATCGATCGCGACCACCTTGAATCCGCTCCGGGCGAGGGCTACCGAAATATTCGCGGTCGTTGTCGTCTTGCCAACGCCACCCTTACCGGAAGTAACAACTATGACCCGTGCCGCCACCTCTTTCCACCCCGTTTCTGCAATTCATCGCTCTATCTTCAGATCTCTGACCATCAGAGAGTCGTTTTCCAGGAGAACAACCACAGGCCGTCCCCACCATTCCTTTTCCATGCCGAGGTAGGATCCGACTTTGCTCCCGATGCGAATCTGCTTGGCCTCGAACGCTCCCGCAACGATAAAATGCCCGGACACGCCGTTCAGTCCCGCGTGCGCGAGCCCCTTGAGTCGTCCCCAGACCACGACGCTGCCCCCGGCAAGGATCTCCGCCCCGTCGTTGACGTGTCCGACAATAATGATATCGCCGTCATGCTCGACTCTCTGCCCCGACCGAAGCGAGTGCGCGAGGGCCAGAGGAGGCGCGGAAGAACCCGCTTCCCGGGAGACGGGAGCGCGATATTCTCCGACATGAACGCCGGCGGACTTCAGCAGATTCTGCGTCTCGAGGTCGTATGTGATCCAGGACAACACGCGCATCCCGGAACGCCAAAGGGCTTGTATGAAACGGGACAGTCCGTCTTCCCCAATTTTACGCCCCTGGAAATCGAGAACGACTCCCGTTCCTCCGAGAATCTCGGAAGTTTTCGAGTGCATGGAGACGATTTCGTGTATGAGCAACTGCTCTTCCATGGTTTCCGGGATGATCATGCGAACGTGATCTCGTGCGCCCTTGAAAACGATGCGTTCCTCGCGATCCGGCGGGAGCTGATTCCGCTCTGTTTCTGTCGATGACGCAACCATTCTGGACCCTCCTTTGTATCACGGGACGACATCGCCGGGAAAATCCCTGACGAGAAGATACGAGAGAACTTGTCCCACGATCGGGGAAGCGACGCTGCTGCCGTGTTCTCCTGCCTCGACGACGGCCACTGCCACGTACCTCGGACGGTCCGCAGGGGCGTATCCGGCAAAAAGAGCGTGATCGTTTCCGTGCGCATTCTGCGAGGTGCCGGTCTTCCCCGCAACGGTCACGCCATACGTTCCTGCCCGCCATCCGGTTCCCTGTCGAACAACGTCCTGCAGGCCGCGGCGAACTGCGTCGAGATTCGCGGAAGCATGCTCGATCGGAATCGCAGGAACCCTGCTGCTCTCAACGAGATGCGGCGTTACGAGACGTCCTCCGTTTGCGAAAAAAGCATACATTCTCGCGATCTGCAGGGGGGTCATGAGGAGGAACCCCTGACCGATCGAATAATTGACTGTGTCTCCCTTATACCACGGTTCCCTGAATCGTTCTTTTTTCCATTCGATACCCGCGATATTCCCTTCCGCCTCTCCGGGTATATCGATCCCGGTGCGCGTCCCCAGGCCGAAACGCCTTCCCCATTCGATAAGACGATTGATGCCGAGCCGAAGTCCGACCTGATAGAAGTATACATCACATGAATCCTGTAACGCCGTCACAAGGCGAACCGTTCCGTGCCCCCAGCGCTTCCAGCATTTGAACGTCCGTGTCCCGAGCTGGAATTCTCCTGCGCAAAAAAACGACGTCGCGGTCGTCACTTCCTTTTCCTCCAAAGCCGCCAGCGCAACCATCGCCTTGAAAATCGAGCCGGGAGGATAGACGCCGGAGATCGAACGATCCATCATCGGATGCAACGGATCGTCAGTGAGAGCGCTCCATTCTTTCGGCGAGATCCCCCACGAAAGGGGGTTGTTATCATAGGATGGCGACGTGCACAAAACAAGGACGCCCCCAGTCTGCGCATCCAGCACCACTACCGCGCCTCTCAGGCCTTTGAGCAGGTCCGCCGCGAGCCGTTGCGCCCCGAGATCGAGCGTCAGCCTAATATTCTGTCCCCTGAGCGCGGGGCGATAATCGATGCTGCGAATGCGGCGTCCCCTTGCGTCCACCTCGATGGATTCTTCTCCTGCTCTCCCTCGAAGGGATTCCTCATAGTACGCCTCAATGCCTCCCTTGCCGATTCGATCGCCGCCAAGATATTCTCCCTGCGCCTTTTGCCGGAGTTCGTTCTCGCTGATCTCCCCCGCGTATCCGATAACATTCGAGACGAGACTTCCGGCGGGGTACGTCCGACGCCATACGACCATCGGGAAACATTGCGTCGGGAAATTGGGATCCGCAACTAGGTCCGCCATCTGGGGAAGCGTCAGATTCGTTATGACGCGAACAACCCTGTACGGCGTCCAGAACTGCCGCTTGATCGTCGCCGAGAGATTTTCCGGGTCTATGGGGAATCCATGTCTATTGAGAACGAGAGAAAGTCGTTCGATCATCCCCGGTTTCTCAAGGTCGAGCGGATACCCGAGGATATCGAAGGTCGTTATGTTGACCGCGAGGGGGGAGCCGTTCCGATCGAATATTTCGCCCCGTGACGATGGGATGCGGATCAGACGCAGGCGATTGTCCCAGGCGAGTTTGATATACTTGTCCGCGTGAAGAATCTGGAAGAAGTACAAACCGAGAACCAACAGCGCCGCCGAAAGAATCATCAGGAAACGGCACAGGCGTATCCGCCCGTCGATGACCGATCGGAGATCAGGCATTCTGCTTTCGCTCCAGATGCGCGATGAACACGCAGACAATACCGATCACGGGAACGAAATACCCCTGCTGCATCAGCAGTATGCGAAGGATGTCCGTCCTGGGGAGTCCCCAGAGGATCAGCCGTGCGAGCGAAACAATCGTCTGCCCTGACCAAAAGAAGAATGCCGTAAGCCCGATCGTTCTCCCGGAAACGGGGAGCGTCAGCCACAACCACCTGCAAACGAGCAAAACCGCTACGGTCAGGAAAGACGTGACGCCGGGAAAACCCATCCACCGGAGATCAAAGACCACTCCGCCCGCGAAAGTGCTCCAGACCGTTGCCGGGAAGGATTCGGCCCGATACAGAGCGCGATAGAGCATCAACAGAAGAAACGCTTCCGGGACCATCAGCGGACCCGACGCAAGGACGGAAAAGAGATCCTGGAAAAGCCATACGACAAGTCCCGAAAGCATCTCCTTTACCTCGCTTTCGGTCTCAGGACGCTGACGGAGTATAGCAGGGAGAGAGAGGCCCCCGTCTCGAGGCGATACGAAACAAATCCCTCTTCGGATCGTTTTTTCTGTTCCGAAAGCTTGCCGATCGGGATTCCCTGGGGCAATATCTCGCTGATCATTGCAGTGCTGACGGTCATGCCCTGAACGAGCGGCCTTCCTTCGGGAATATACAGGAGCCAAACCCCGCCCTGGCCGTCTCCTGCCACGACGCCGAGGTCTCTTGTCTCTTCGATGACGGCGGGAACCATCAGAGAGGACGATGTCACCAGCTCGACCCAGGAGAACGAATTTTCGACGACGGTGGTGCGCCCCGCAAGCGAACCGTTCTGAAGAACGGGCGTCCCGGAACGCAAGCCGTCCTTCAGCCCCTTGTCGATCAGGACTTCAGTCCACCATGCTTGTGGAGCACGGAACACAACCTGCGAATCGCCAAGAGCCGAATCGATCTGGCGTTTTGCGGCCTGAATGTGGGTATTGGCCACATGCGTGGCGAGTTCGAGTCGTTCGTTCTCCTTTTCCAGCAGATCCAATCGATCGAGGATTGTTTTTCTTTCGGAAAACCATGCCGCTCCCCGTCGGAAAACGGAACCGAGCGCGACGGCGGGAGCCTCCGGAAAGGAGAGCAAAACCGTAACGAACGTCACCGGCTCGCGAAGAAGCTCCCTGTGAGGAGCGAACGCGAGCAGCAACACGCTCAGAACGAGCGCGACCAAGCCATGAAACCAATCCATTCCCAGGGTTTTCAGCCGCACGAGACGCGTACCCCGTTTTCTCTATCTTGAACCCTTTTCAACGGACATCAACACGCGCTTCATAACGTCGAGGTTATCAAGAATTTTCCCGACTCCGCGCGCCACCGCAAAGAGAGGGTCTTCCGCGACGACGACGGGCGTATTGAGCGACCGTGAAAGACGTTCGGAAAGGCCTTTCAATTGAGAAACGCCGCCGCTCATGATAATGCCCTGGTCAACTATGTCTTTCGCCAGCTCGGGCGGAGTCTGTTCCAACGCGACCTTGACCATGTCCTCTATCCGAAGGATGATCGGATCGATCGCCTCGCGCACTTCGACGGATGTCACGATATCCGCTTTCGGCAGACCGTCCGCAAGGTCACGTCCCTTGACCGCCATTTCGAGCTCCGGTTCGAGAGGAAGTGCGGAGCCGATCTGGATCTTCACCTCTTCAGCCGTCGTTTCTCCGATGAAGAGCGCGTATCTCTGGCGGAGCATGGCGATAATCGCGTTATCCATGTCCTTGCCGGCCGCCCGCAGGGAATTCGTGACGACGATTCCGCCCAGGGAGAGAACCGCGACTTCGCTCGTCCCGCCCCCGATATCAAGGATCATGCTGCCCTTCGGTTCCTGTATGGGCAACCCAGCCCCCAACGCGGCGGAAACCGGTTCTTCAACGACGTAGGCTTCGCGAGCACCCGCCCCGAGCGTCGCGTCGATCACCGCTTTCCGTTCAACCTCAGTTACCTCGGCGGGAACCGAAATGACCACACGCGGGTGAGAGAGGAAAAAACGCGAGCCGTTCGCAAATCGAAGGCAATGACGGATGAGTTCCTCCGTCATTTCAAAATTGGCGATAACGCCGTCCTGTAGCGGCCAAATTGTCGTGACGCCGGTCGGCGTCTTCCCGGACATCGCCTTCGCCTCGCGTCCGACGGCGATAATTTCGCTCGGACCGCCCTTTGGCCGCTTCCGTACCGCGACCGCCGACGGCTCATTGATGACGATTCCCTTCCCGCGAACGAACACGACGATGTTCGCGGTGCCAAGGTCGATTCCTACATCAGCTCCAAACATGCCGGAGAGCGCTCTCAACACAACAATACCACCTTCAACTTTCACAGTCCGAAGGGATCAAGGCAGAACGACCCTTCGCGACGATATAGTGCCCCTGAAGCCCGATAGACAGCAACGACAGGCGTTCCCTCACATGACGCGTAAGGATGCGATCTTCCGCGCTGGGGTGCAGAGATCCGTCAGGATGATTATGAAGGAGAACGACCGATTTCGCATCGAGACGAACCGCGCGGCGCAAGAGATATTGTACATCGACGAAGGCTCCGTCCAAACCTCCGTACGAAATGCGTTTTTCGTCGATAACGGCTCCCTTCCGGTCAAGGGAGAGAAAGACGACGAATTCCCGTTCTTCGTGCGCGAGGAGGCTGCTCCAGTGTGCGACCCGGTCGTCGCAGGAAACGATTTCCCCGTCTCCCGCTTCCCGCAGCGAAGCACGACGAGCCAGCTCCATCGCGGCGACAAGAGAACACGCTTTTGCATTTTTTATCCCGGGAATTCGAAGCAGTTCACAGAGCGAAGCGCGAAAGAGTCCGTCAAGACCTCCGAACTCGGAGAGCACCGTCTCGGAAAGATCGATCACATTCTGTTTCGCGTTTCCCGTTCGCAAAAGAATGGCAAGGAGCTCCACAAGCGAGAGCGCCTGTGAGCCTTCACGAAGGAGCCTCTCGCGCGGCATTTCCGCAGAAGGAATCCGGTCTTTCATGCGTCCTGTCCAAGACGAGGCCAGTAGGGATTCGAAAGCCGCTCGACTCCTATGGTCGTTTCCGGTCCGTGGCCGGGAAGGACACGAAGCGTGTCAGGGAAGAAAGCGAGCTTGCCGAGCGATTTTTCAAGCGCTCCCGAATCACCTCCGGGGAGATCCGTCCTGCCGACGCTCCGCGCAAAAAGCGTGTCTCCGGAAAGGAGAACCTGTTCCTTCCCGTGTCGTACGAGGACACAAACGCTCCCCCCCGTATGCCCCGGAGTCTCGAAAAACTCAAGTTCCATGCCGCCGACACGGAGGCAATCGCCGTCGCCTATGATGCGCCCGGGCTGCGTCGGGGGAAACGAGACTCCAAGCCGTTGAGAGAGGCTCTCGTCAGGATCCGAAAGCATAGTGGCGTCCCTCGCGGATATGACGACGATCGCGCCCGTTTCTTCGGCCAGTCGGGAAACTCCCGCTATGTGGTCCACATGCCCGTGGGTGAGAACGATCGCTTCCAGCGAAAGCGCGTCACGGAGCAGTCGCGCAATGACTTCGTCCGGGTCGCCTCCCGGATCGACAAAAAAAGCACGTCCTTCGTCGTCGATAAAAAGATATCCGTTCGTCCAGAGGGGCCCGAGAGGAAAACGTTCTACGCGCATGGGTTTTCCCCCGACGGAGAATCCACAATGAGCGTGACAGGACCGTCGTTGGACAGAGAAACGATCATATGTGTCTGAAATTCGCCGGTAGCGACCTCTACCCCGCGGGACCGGACACATTCGACGAACTTTTCGTAGAGAGCGTTCGCGGCATCCGGCAGCGCCGCATCGATGAAGGACGGGCGACGCCCCTTGCGGCAATCCCCGTAGAGAGTAAACTGCGAAACAATCAGCATCGCTCCGCCTGCATCAAGAAGCGACCGGTTGAGTTTTCCGTTTTCATCCTCAAAGATTCTCAGATTGACCAGCTTTTCCGCCATCCAGGAAGCCTCCTGCTCTCCGTCTCCGGACCGGACGCCCAGGAGGACGCAGAGTCCCGGGCCAATACGCCCGACACTGCGTTCGTCCACCGTAACGGATGCGGAAGAGACTCGTTGCACCACAGCCCGCACACTCTCACCCCCGAGTGATTTCGATAACGTTCTTCACGGTGTTCAGGCGCGCGATCACCGCGTAGAGATGTTCCAGGTTCCGAACCTTTATCTCGACTTTCATCCGGGCGATATTTCCGCCGACGACACTTGCCTTGATGCCGACAATCCCGCCTTCCGCAGCCATTATGGCCTGGGCGATGTCCGCAAAAAGTCCGCTCCGGTCGGACGCGTCGAGTTTTAGTCGAGCGACATACCGCTTGTTCTGGGGAATCGCTCCCCAGGAGACTTCGATGGCGCGTTCCGTATGGGCGTTCTTGAGATTCCTGCAGTCCACCCTGTGAATGGTGATTCCTCGAACGCGTGTCGTGTAACCGATTATTGTATCCCCGGGAACGGGTTGGCAGCAACTGGCGAGGATGACTTGAACGCCCTCCGCTCCGTCAACGATGATTTCCGATTCCACTTTTTTCCCCGACGCGTGTCTGTCGTAAACGACATCGGCCGGAGCAGGCTGTTGGGGAAGACTCTGCTGCATTTTGGCGACGACCTTTTGGACAACGATGCTCGGATTCTGGGACCCTGAACCGACCGCCGCCAGCAGATCCTCTCCATTGGACTGCCCCATGTCTTTCGCAATTCTGTTGAGCAGCGCAACGACATCTTCGTCGCCGACAACCGGCTGCGCCCCCCGCCGCTGGATTTCCTTGTCGATCAGATCTTTTCCTCGCTGAAGTTTTTCAATCCTTTCCGTTTTCTCGATCTGACGGAAATACGCCCGAATCTTCGCACGCGCTTTCCCGCTGCGCGCGACCTTGAGCCAGTCACGCGACGGAACGCCCTGCGGAGAGGTAATGATTTTGACGATCTCGCCGTTCTTCAGATCGTAGCTCATCGGAACTATCCGGTTGTTGACCATCGCTCCGACGCATCTCGTGCCGATCTGCGTGTGTATCGCAAAGGCGAAGTCAATCGGCGTCGATCCCTTTGGAAGCGAGACAACCTTTCCCTGTGGCGTGAAGACAAAAACTTCGGACGTCAGGACGTCATCCTTGAGACGTTCCATGAATTCGGAGGGGTCTCCGCCCTCGTAGTCTCCTTCAATCGCCTGACGTATCCATGTGAGCTTTGTATCGAGGTCGTCCCGTCCGGAACCGCCTTCCTTGTATCTCCAGTGGGCCGCGATTCCGTACTCCGCGAGACGGTTCATTTCCCAGGTCCGTATCTGGACTTCGAGCGGTTCTCCGGTCGGTCCGACTACGGTCGTGTGCAGCGATTGATACATATTGTTCTTGGGATTCGCGATGTAATCGTCGAATTGGCCCGGTATGGGCTTCCAGATCGTATGAACGATTCCGAGGACCGTGTAGCAATCGGCAAGCGAATCAACGACGACGCGAAGCGCAAGCAAATCGTAGAGCTGCTCGACGGAGAGTCCCTTGCGGTTCATCTTTTCGAAGATGCTGTAGAAATGCTTTGCCCGCCCCTTGACCTTACATGCGATTCCATCTTCCTTCAGACGCGCCTGCAGGATCTCCATCGCCTTCTGGATCGTCGTTTCGCGTTCCGGAAGTTTTTTTCTCACGCGTCGCCGGATCTCGTAGTACATTTCGGGATCGGAATACTTGAACGCAAGATCCTCGAGACCGCGCTTGACCTGATAGATTCCGAGCCGATGCGCAAGGGGCGCGTATATTTCGAGCGTCTCCTTGGCGATTCGCATTTGCTTGTCCCTTCGGAGGGCGCCGAGCGTCCGCATGTTGTGGAGACGGTCCGCAAGCTTGATTAATACGACCCGGATATCTTTCGCCATGACCACGAACATCTTCCTGAGATTTTCCGCCTGATAGTCCTCAAAACTTTTGAAGGGGAGCTTCCCGAGCTTGGTCACCCCTTCCACGAGCAGGACGACATCCTCGCCGAAAGCGTTCGCTATCGCTTCCCTCGATGTATTCGTGTCCTCGAGAACATCGTGGAGAATCGCGGCGACCAGCGTGTCGATATCGAGCTGCATATCGGAAAGAATGGACGCGACGTTGATCGAATGAACGATATACGGGTCCCCGGTCGAACGTTTCTGCTCGCCATGCGACTGCGCGGCCATAACAAGGGATTCGCCGAGTTTCAGGAGTTCTTCCCGTTTCAGGTAGTGAACTCCCTTCGACCACAATTCGTGCCATGCGAACTTTACGGATATCGTTCGTTCACTTTCGGGCAATCTTCCCAGATAGCTGTCCCGAAGCCTGGCCGAATCCTTCCTGTCTATCTCTTCGGAACAGGGGGGCTGTTCGTCCGAATCTATTCTCTCAATTTCTCCGATATTTCCGAGAAGATCAACCATGAGCGTTCATCCTTCAGTTCTCGACAACGACATGATCGAGTATGAATTGAATCCTTCGAGTCCCGCGCCACGTATCGATACGGGGATGGAAAACGTAACCGAAGACTCCGTCACGCTGCAGCAAAGCCACGCCGTTGAACGCAAGAAGAACGGCGCCGCCTGCATCCAGACGGACATGCTCTCCTGTCTTTCCCAGAGGTGACACTCGCTCGTCCCCTCTGGCTCTGAGGAAGAAGAGCGGACACGGATTTCCCATTCCGAACGGGGCGATGCAGTCGACGGACTCCCATTCCTCCAGCGTGATATCCCCCGGGCGCCATGCGAGGGCGGACACCTCCGGAAGTTCGATCCGAACGGCGCCCAGCAATTCTTCAAGGCGATCGCGAACGGATGTCCAGCGCTGGCAGGATACGGAAAAGCCGGCGGCGTATCTGTGCCCCCCCCATGCCAGAAGATCGCCCGATACGGTATCGAGGATTTCCATGGCGTTTCCGCCTTCGGGGACGCGAAGCGTTCCACGCACCGATCCGTTCGTCGGCGCTGCGAGAACGATCGGCGTGCTCTTCTCGTTACACAGACGGCTGGCGACTCCGCTCAATACGCCGACAGGCCAATCCTCTCCAAATAAAACGCGGGCGCCGTCTTTCTCTCTCTGAATTCCGATTTCGTGGGCAAGACGGCTCGAAATCGTCTGACGTTTTTTATTCAGTTCAACAAGTGTCTCGACATCTCTTTCCATCGTGGGAACTCCGAGCATGACATTCACAGCCGTGTCGGCGCACTCGAGCCGCCCGGCGGCGTTCAGACACGGAATGACTTTCATCGCCAGATGCTCTTCGTTCACATTACCGGGTTCCAGTCCAAGACGCCGAACCAGACGGGTAATTCCGGGACGCGGAGCGCGGTTCATCTTCCGTATGCCTTCCCGGACAATCGCGCGATTCAGAAGATCCAGAGGCATGCAATCGGCTATCGTCGCCAGAGCCGCAAGGTCGGACAGGGTTCGAAGACGCTCGCGCGGCGCAATGTCGAAAAGCCACGCCCACGCCCAAAGAAGGGACGCCGCACAAAGTCGTCTCCCGGAAAGGTTGCCGTCGATTTGAGGATTGACGGTAACACGATACGGAGGCGTTTCGTTATCAGGGGTATGATGATCGAAGACGATGACACGGATGCCTTGCCGCGACGCCTCTTCCAGAACGATGCCGTCCTTGGTTCCGCAGTCCACGACAAGAAGCGTGTTGCAGCCCATGTCCGCCAGCGATGAGATGACACGTCGATGAATGCCGTACCCTTCGCTGTGGCGTTCGGGGATAAAATAGCGAACCTCGCGCGACTTCGCTCGCGCCAGCTCTACAGCGAGAACAGTCGCGGAGATGCCGTCCACATCGTAATCTCCGTACACGACGACATTTCCGAACGACGACGCCGAAAACCATTCTTCCCTGGCGACGAGAGAACCCGCCCCGAGATCAATATCGTCCATCAACAGATCAAGACTTGGACTGATCCACGTCCGGGCCCGGTCTATTTCGGTATCGGAATCGAATCCCCGCATTTCGAGAAGAGCCGCTACAAGAGGAGAACACTGAAGATCATTTTTCAGCGTCCGGGAAAACGCTCCCGGCGTACAGACCCGGAGCCTGGATGTCTCGCAAAATGAAGACACGCTTTTTCTAGTCTCCCTGTTTTTCCGGGAAAGAAGAGATTTCCTCAGTTTCCGTCTTCTCGACGGATTCGATCGATGCGTTTGTCGCGCCGCGGTCTTCGAAATTCTCCTTTTCCGTTACAAATGCACGTTCCAGAGTGTCGGGCGTTGTCCTGAGAGCTTTGAGAATGTTCGCGCGATCCTCCTCAAGCTTTGCGATACGCTCCGCCTGTTCCCGAATGATCTTTCTGAAACGCGCCCGCCCCTCAAGGTGAGCGGAGAGGGAAACGATCCACATGAGTACGCACCCCGCCGAAAATGCGGCGACTTCCCAAACGCCCTGCGGCAGCTGTCGCGTCCAGACCAGGAAACGAATCGTTACGTCGCCCGGATTCTGATACGAAAAAATCGCAGAGACAAGCACGGCAAAAGCGATCGCCACGGTATAACTTCTCATGGTCTCTCCCCCTCGTTCCATAAAGGCGCCATATCGTCACAACCGCCGACGCTCTTTTCCCGGACCGGGTTGTGTGATACAGGCATTCGTGTCGGAATCATTCTATGCTCCCGCGCAGCCGAAGTAAACCCGACGAAAGGATACGGAAAGGGGGGACGGGCATATGCAGCCCATCCCCCCGCATGCAACGGACAAACGGTATCAAACCTTCTGCGGAGAGCGGATCGACCATTCCGC
>CAZVUT010000078.1:0-12380 GCA_964630155.1 uncultured Synergistaceae bacterium | reverse complement strand
GGCGGGAATGGGAGCCATTTCTATTGTGATATGGTATATCAAATTTGGAGAATAAAAATACATTTCATTGCCGTTTCGTATTTTTTAAAAGCATATCGCGCTTTTTTTCTCAAAATCTATCCGGAAGGATGCTTTGAAGAAAAATAGTTCGGTTTTGCTTGATGAATTCGTTTGTAGGATCGGAGATAACAACGAGAGAGGAAATTTCAATAGAGAGTCTGCCCCCCATGTCGAAACGTATCCTGCAATTATTGCGGATCCTCGCCTTTGACACCCAGGTTATAAAGCTGTTTCGTCTCGTGTTTCGAGGAATAAGCCAAGATCTGAGATCAGTTATTTGGCGGAGTATTAGCATAAAAAATTCTCTTGAATGCTTATCTGTATTGTGATATAGTGTGACGGAATTCGGAAGAAATGCGCGGATCTATTGTCATGAGTGCATTTGAGGCGAATTACCGGGATTTAAGCGAGAGAATGGAGGACATATTACAATGACGGAAAGGGAGAAAATTATGGATTCCCTCAAGACCCTCGAAGGCAAAACGGGACGTGGAGCGTTGTCGCGTATTCTGGACGAGGAAATCCTGCAGTACATGGAGAAACTGAATCGTGACGGAGTGAGTTATTCCAATATCGCCATCAAACTGACCGAAACCACCGATATCCCTCTGAAGCCCATGCAGGTCATGTTCGCGGTCAAGAAATACCGGGAACGGCACAATCTGCCTCCGGTCCGGGTATACACCGGAAAGCCGCGTGGCCGCAAGCCGCAGAAAAAGGGCCCGAAAGCGTCCGAATAATGTCCGCGTCGACATCTTCAGGATCTTCCCTTTTCAACGAACGGCGGTCTTGCTGATATGAGACGTTCCCCGACAGGGGCGGCGATGCTGCCCCTGTCGCTTGTTCTTCTGGCCGGGATACTCTTCCAGACGCTTCGGGCATCCGCCGCGGATTTTGAAATAGCCGACATCCGGAGTTTTCGTCAGGATCCGTTTCTCTGTATACGCGGCGATTTCGATACCCCGCTTCTCTCTCCCGATCTTCAGCGAGAGATGAAACGCCGATACGATTCCGCATACTTTGCGCCGTGGCTCCAGAAGAAGCCTGCACGAGGGGTTGAGTCTCTCCTATGGGGATTTTCCACATACGGGAAGAAGGAGACATTCGGAGAAAACAGGAGACGCAGGAACCCGGAGTGGTTTGCGAAACAGCGGAGAAATGCCGGGGAACCTCTTTTCGGAACGGAAAATCGCCCTGCCGTCGCCGTCTGTGAAGCGGACCTTCGGGTCTTCCCCACCGCAGACCCGTTGTTTTTTGATTTCGACGAAGCGGGCGAAGGATACCCCTTCGACTACGGCCAGAACAGCGTTGTGAAACCTGGCGAACCGCTTTTTGTCTCCCATCGCTCGGCGGACGGGGCATGGTTTTTTGTCGACACCCCGACGGCTTCGGGATGGATCGACGCACGTCGCATCGGCCTGATGGATTCGGCTGATGTGACTCTCTTTTCGTCGCCGGAACGCATTGTTCTTATTGCGGATGATTTTCCCCTGACGGACGGGAACGGCGTGTTTCTCGGACGGGCGAAGACGGGCTCGCAATTCCCGCTTCTGGAAACGAATCTGCTGCAGGGCTCTTTTCGAGTGCGCGTTCCTGTGAGACGGACGGATGGCGGAATCACGCAGGGGAACGCCGTCATTCCGATGACCGACGCCGCTCGAATCCCGTTGCCCCTGACGCCGTGGAACGGCGCTCTCGTCGCTTCGTCTCTTCTTGCTGAACCGTACGGCTGGGGAGGACTGCACGGCCGCAGGGACTGCAGCGCGCTGGTCATGGATTTCTTCGCTCCGTTCGGCATCGGGATGCCTCGTAACTCGCGGGAGCAGGCGCAGAGCGGACGATGGATCGATCTCAAGGGAAAAGACCTTGAGGAAAAGGAGCGAATTCTGCTGGAAGAGGGGATTCCGTTTCGAACCCTCGTGGCCATGCCGGGACATATCATGCTGTATATCGGACAACGACAGGGACATCCCCTTGTGTTTCACAACATGTGGGGAGTCCGCACCCGGAATTCGGGACGTCCGGGGCGGCATATCGTCGGCAAGGCCGTCATCACGACGCTGGCCCCGGGCATGGAGCTTCCGGATCACGATGGCCTTCCGGCCGGCAGGATTACAGGCCTGGCGATCATCGGAGAATCGCGGGCGGGAGAGTGACGAGAAGCGCTTCCGCGATCGGCTGGATTTGGGGAAAAGCCCGGAAACGCAGGAAACGGAAATACCAGGTGAAGAACGGCTGACTGAAAGCCGCAGAGTCCGATCCGGCCCTTGAAATCCGTGGAAATGAGGATGCGGCGTCTTCGGGGATGTGTGGTACAATTTCCCGGCGTTCATTGGGGGCAGTGAACGCCTGTTCAGGTGACCGGTGCGGCGTTTGTCGCACTATTTAAAGCTACAGGAGGGATTTGCGTGTTTGGAACAAAGGCAAAACGTATCGTGTTGCTTGTCTTGAGCGTTCTTTTCATGTTTTCGCTGACGACGGCCGTTCTGGCCGCCGACAAGAAGCCGGTCGATTTCGGGAAGGACAAAAACAAGATGCACTGGTATCTGCTGGATTATGGAATGAAAGATGATTCCGGATATGCCATCGTCCGCAAGTACTACACCAACCCCGAGGAAAAGACCAAGACAATCGATCTGATCGCTTCAAAGTTCGGAATCGATCATGGTAGGGCCGCCGAGCTGTATTTCACCGAGTACGGTTACACGTACTCCCCGGACGGGACGCGGTTCGGGCTGACGTATGTGACCCACTACGACATGCTCGGCACGGAAATAAAAGCCACCACGTTCGAGGGCGCGACGATCGCGCTTGAGAAACTTTCGAAGGAAACGATCCCGCATAAGACGTATCAATATATCATCGGAAAGAGCAAACCGCAGGCGGCGAAGAAACCCGTCGCCGCTGTGAAACGGCCCGCGCAGAAGAAAGTCCCTGCAAAGAAGTCCGCTGCGGGAAAGAAGTAGATGCTTTTCAAAGCGAGCCGGCCCCTGTAAGGCCGGCTCGCTTTTTTACTCTCCCTCCATTTCTTCCTCCCTGGAGAGATCGTCAAGTCCCGCAAGAGCTTCCACATGATGCCGAAGTTCATGAAGAACGGTTTCCTCGATTTCCCTGGACCAGACGGAGAGCGAATCATCCCGGAACAAATCGCGGAAAGATCCGTAATAGAGGACGATGGATCGCCCCATGACGGGATCTTCAATGTACTCTCCGAGTGTGACGCGATCTGTCCGTGTGTCGGCGCACCTTTGGGGCTGAACGGTGATCCCGCCGTTCAGGTTTGTGAAGAGTTCTTCGGGAAGCCGTTCGACGAGCGTGCGCGTTACGTCCTGAAATTCGCGAAGCGTCATGAAAGCCATGGCATCCGCCTCCTTTCGCGTCAATTATAGACGCGGCCTTCCCTTCTGGTTCACAACTTCCGCTCCTTGTGGTAAAACAAGTGTGTTCTGTCGAAAAACGGACACTCAAGAGAACGAACATCCCATGGAGGTGTTTTTTTATGAAGAAAGTTGCGATTAATGGCCTTGGCCGCATCGGAAGACTTGCGCTTCGTCATTATCTGCTCGAGCGCCCGAAACATTTCGAAATCGTCGCCGCGAACGACCTGACCCCCGGCGAGGAGATGGCGTACCTCATCCGGTACGATTCCGTCCACGGACGTGCTCCTTTCCCTGTTTCCGCGGGAGAGGGAACGTTGTCCTTCGGCGATACGACGATCAAGCTGTTTGCGGAGAAGGATCCGACGAAGCTTCCCTGGAAGGAACTCGGGGTCGACTATGTCATCGAATGCACCGGGCGCTTCACGAAGAAAGAGGCGGCCTCGAAGCACATCGAGGCGGGAGCGAAGAGGGTCATCGTGAGCGCGCCCTCCGGAGACGCCGACATCACCATCGTCCTCGGCGTCAACGAGAAGGAGTACGATTCGGCAAAGCACGTTGTCGTATCCAACGCCTCCTGCACGACGAACTCCATAGCCCCGGTCATCAAGGTCCTCGACGACGCGTTCGGCGTCGATTATTTCATGGCGACGACGATCCATGCGTACACCGCGACACAGTCGATCGTCGATACGCCGGTCGGTGACAAACGCCGGGGCCGCGCCGCGGCGCTTTCGCTGATCCCCAGCACCTCCGGCGCCGCGAAAGCAATGGTCCCGCTCTTTCCCCACCTCAAGGGAAAGATGGATATCATGGCGGTTCGTGCGCCCGTCCCTGACGGATCGCTTTCCGACCTTTGCATCCGGTTCACGTCTGACGTCAGCGCGGAAAAGATCAACGGTGTTCTGAAGAAGGCGGCCGAGGGGCATCTCAACGGGATCGTGGACTATGCAGAGGACGAGATCGTTTCCGCGGACATCGTTACGGATCCCCATTCGGGCATCGTGGACTCGACCTGCACGAAGGTCATCCTCGACCGGGTCGCGAAGGTCATGGTCTGGTACGATAACGAATACGGATACGCGCGGCGTTTGCTCGACCTCGCGGATATGATGACAGAAAAGGAATAGCGCGGCATTCCGGGGGCGGATCGAAAGGATCCGCCCCTTTTTTATTCCTCGGAAAGCAGGTGTGCGGCCTGTTCCCCGGCCGCCCATCCGGTGCTCCAGCAGATCTGGAGATTGAAGCCCCCGGTCGGTCCGTCGATATCGAGGATCTCTCCGGCGAAAAAGAGATTCGGTACGAGCCGTGAACGCATGGTCTTGGGTTCGACTTCCTTGAGCGAAACGCCGCCCGAGGTGACGATCGCCCAGTTGAGCCCAAGAAGTCCTTCCGGCGTGACCGGATATGCTTTCAGCTGCGAACAGAGGGACGAGCGTTCTTCCTTCGTGATCTCCGCCGCGGGCGTCGGCGGATAGATGCGGCACGCGGAGAGCATGACGCCGACCATCGGCTCGGGAAGCAGCGCGCGAAGGACGCTCTTGATCTCTTCGCGCCCGCGCTTGAGAAACTCCCGCTGAAAACGGGCGTCGAGCATTTCATAGGAGAGGGCCGGCTTGAAGTCGATCGTGAGCGTCAGCGGCCCCTCCTGCATAAGATCCAGAAGATCCCGGCTGAAATCCATGGCTATCGGACCGCTCAGACCGAAATGCGTTATCGAGAGGTCGCCGAATCGTTCGTCCCGCTTCTTGCCGTCGATCCACGCGGTGATCGAGACATTCTTCAGGTCGAGTCCCTGCGCCGCGAAAATCCCCGATTCCCTGATGCGTATCGGAGCGATCGATGGCCTGGGTTCGACGATTGTATGTCCGAGTTTTTTTGCGAACCGGTACCCGTCCCCGGTCGATCCCGTACGCGGGTAGGCGGCGCCGCCGGTTGCGAGTATGACCGCGCCGACGGGCTCTCCGCTGCCCGCGAGTACGATTCTCCGGATCCTTCCGGTTTCCTCCGCGATCGAAAGATCCCGGACCTCCTCGCCAAACCGGAACTGCACGCCGCCTTCCTGCGCGTATCGGACGAGCGCGTCGCGGATATCGGAAGCGGAGCGGGATTCGGGGAAGACCCGCTTTCCGCGTTCAATCACCGAAGGCACGCCTCTCGCCTCGAAGAACGCCTGTATGTGATCGGGGCCGAAAGTCTTCAGGGCGCTGAAGAGGAACCGTCCTTCTTTGCCGTATGCCGCGATGAACTGCTGGATGTCCGGCTCCGCATTGGTGTAATTACAACGTCCCTTTCCCGAGATGAGAAGCTTCACTCCCGCCTCGGGATTCTTGTCGAACAGAACGACCCGCGCGCCAAGCTCCGCGGCCCGTCCGGCCGCCAGCAATCCGGCAGGCCCGGCTCCGATAACGGCCAGAATGCCCTTCCCGGCGCCGTCATTTTTTTGTTCTTCCATGTGTTCGGTCCCTCCTGTGTCCCCTCGTTTCATGGGTGCTTATCATACCATTTCGTCCGGCGCGCGGTGATAGAATGAGCTTCGGGAGGATACGCCGCCATGTGGAAACGATTGCTCACACGGATCACCGATTCGCTGTACATTCCGGAAGACGTCCTTGCTCTCGGGGGGCGTCTCATCGTGCATGTATCGGACACGCCGTCGACATTCTACCGGGAACTGCGCGGGTTGATCTCGCGACTGGAACCTGTCGCGCTGATCCACACCGGTGATATGGCTGACGAGGTCAAGATCGGACTGTGCCCCCGTTTGCTCCCGTGGTACGAACGGAAACTGTCGGGCCTTGCCGACGCTTTGCGAATACTGCCGCCGGAGAGGGTCATCCTGGTTTCCGGCAACCACGACGATCCGGTCGCGCTTCGAAGAACCTTCCCGGATTCGCCGCTTTTCGACGGTCAGGGGGAAATCGTCGTTCACGATATCGAACTGGGACTCAGTCACGATTTCCATGGGATCCGCACTCCGCCGAAGCGCTTCAACCTCTATGGTCACGACGATTTCCGTTTCGATTCCGGAGAACGGGACACGCGGTTTCTGAACGGAATATCGGACATCAACTGCATCGATGTCCTGACGGGAGACGTCTATTCCATACCATATCCGGCCTATGTCGACAAGGACAGAAGCAGGATACGAAAATGCGGGCTTTAACGCAACGAATTTTTCAGGGAGGTGACACGGAATGCTGACCTTTGTTCGCGGAGGGCCTCGCGTTCTGATCGTGCGGGCGAAAAGCGCGGAGTGGGACGAGTTTCTTCAGGAAAGACTCCAGGCGATTCCCTATTCGACGCGGGACGCGCTGGACATCGCCGGAGAAGGCCAGACGGTCTTTCTCTGCACAGGGGGAGATGGGGCGGTTCGCCGATCGCGCGTATACTTCTCTCCGATAGAGGCGGACGACCTTTTGTGTCGCGTTCTCAACGAGAAGCGGACAGTTGTGGATCGGATCATTCCTGTTCCCCGAATGATCGTGTTCCGGTATTTCGGCGATTACCGAAAGATTTTCGATCAGATGCTTGCGGAGTTTCAGGGAGTTCGGGGCAAGCTCCGTCATGTCATGCGAAAAAGCAGCGATCTCGGCGCGGCGGTGTGCTTTACGGAAAAATCCCTGAACCGTCCGCTGCGAGTGGCCGATTTCGAGGACGATGTCCTCTATGTCAGGCAACCGTTTGAAAGCATCTTCACGATCCTGCGGAACAGGGGGCTCGATTACTTCAACGAAGGCCTCGCTCAAAAGGAATGGAACGATGTCGAAATCAGGATGTACGACATGGAAGGACTCTACGATCTTCATATCCGCCGGATGCGCATCGTGATGAACGCGCTCGAGGCGGGGCTGATTCTCGGCGAGGGATGGGGAAAGGATTACGCGCATATCCTCATGCCCGTTCGCGTGTATCGAATACGCATCCTCACGTTCCTGTCTCCCGAAGAATTGAAGCGAATCGTGATGGGGCTGGAATACGCGTCGAACGGAGACCGTTTCCTGGATCTCGATCTGTACACGAACAAGAAAAAGATCGGCTGGGGGGACGTTATGAAGGAACGCAGGGGGAACCGGAAGACAGTTGGAATGGAGCGCCAGAAGGATCTCGTTTCGAAGCTCATTCCGTCCGAGTGGAGCCGCCTGCTCGAAATAGAGAACGAAATCCGCGCACGAAGCACGGTCGCGAGCCAGAAAGAGGGGTCATAGTTCATGAAAATATCCGTTCATCCCCGGATATTCCAGCTGTTTCCGGGGTACCATCGATGTGTCGTCGTTGCCGAGGGCGTGTCCAACGCCGGTGAATCCGAGGCGTTGAGCGCTATGCTGCGCGAGGCGGAAGAACGTGTCCGCTCGAACCCGGAGCTTCGGGAGTTCCGGGCGAATCCGTATATCGCCGCCTGGAGAAACGCATTCACTTCGTTCGGGCTCAATCCGAATCCGAATCCGCCTTCTGTCGAAGGTCTTGTCAAGCGTGTCCTGAGCGGAAAAACGCTCCCTTTCATATCGCCGCTCGTCACCATTTTCAATATCCAGAGCCTCACGAATCTGACGCCTCTCGGCGGAGATGACCTGGATACCGTGACCGGGGACCTGGAACTGTGTTTCGCCGATGGGACCGAGACGTACCTTCCTCTCGGCGGCGGCGTGGAGGAGCACCCGAAGGACGGCGAAGTGGTGTACAAGGATTCCCGCTCCGGCGACGTCTTCTGCCGCGGATGGTGCTGGCGGAACGGCGAACGGAGCAAAATCCGGCCCGAGACGACGAACGTGGCGATCAATGTGGATGCGTTGCCTCCCGCGACCCCGGAACTCGCGCGGCGTGTCGCCGAAGCGACGGCCGATCTGGTACGGACCTGTTGCGGCGGGACCGTCCGGATTTTAGACCTTTCAGAGACGTCCCCGTCCTTTCATATCGGATAAAGGCGGGGGCGAGGCGTCCGCCCCCGCGCCGCGATGCCGCCGTCGCAGGGGAGTTACGCCTGCGGCGGGGGAACGTCTCCGCGCGACGGGACGATGCAGATGAACTCGAACGGTCGGTCGCCGACGACCGCAAACGAATGGGGGATATTCGCGGGGACGTGAAGCCAACTCTTCGCTCCCGCCCTGATTGAGCCGTCTCCGATACGGGCCTCGACCTCTCCGTCAAGAATCACGATGTAGTGCGGCCAGTCGTGACTGTGTGTCGGAATCACGCTGCCCGCCTTCGCCGTGAAATACCGGGCCGTGTAGTCCGGCCAGAAGCGGTCCGGCCCGAAGACGATGCGCTTTTCCACCTGCTCCGTCGTCTGCGGCGAGAGCGGCAGATCGGACAGCTTGCCTCCGAGATTCGTATCGCTGGATGACATACAAGTCCCTTCCTTTCGTTTTTCCGGAAGATAGGAGCGTCCGGGACCATCGAAAACCGGATGGAGCCCACATTGAAGTGTATAATAATTCGTGCGCAAACGCACGTATTTCTATTCTGAAGGAGGAACCGGATATCATGAAACGAACATGCGCAATCCTTTTCGCGATGATCTTCATCATTGCCGGAACGGGGCTCGCAACCGCAGCGGACAAGGCCGGCTGGCCCGATCAGCTCAAATTTATGGCCGGACCTCCGGGGGGAAACTGGTTCGCTCTCGGCGGAGCGCTTTCGGAGATGTGGTCGAAGGCGGTTCTCCAGACGACGAGCAGCTCCGGCGGCGGCGTCTCGAATATCGTCAATTCGGACCTCAAGAAGGGCGATATGGGCTTTTCCGTGACATCGATGGTTGGAGCGGCCATCAAGGGAGACGATCCGTTCAAGAAAGCCGCCGATAACGCTGTGATCATGGCGAACCTCTATACGCAGTACACGTATTTCATAATGCGGAAAGACTTCGCCGAAAAGAACGGCATTGCGACCGTCGGAGACATTTTTACGAAGAAGCTTCCGGTGCGTTTCGCGACCCTGAAACCGGGAACGGCGTCGGAATTCGTCGTGAAGGCGCTTTGCAAAAAGGCGTACAACGCGACTTTCGACGATCTCAAGGGCTGGGGAGGGTCGGTGGAGTTTTCCTCCTATGAAGACGGGGCGAACCTGCTTGCGGACAATCACCTCGACTGTTTCGCCTTTTCCGTCGGCCGGATTGCATCGATCGTCATGAACATTGAAAGTCAGGTTCCCGTGGTGATCCTTCCCGTGGAAGACGCCGCGCTCAAGGCGCTTGCAGATGCGTACGGCACGGTGACATTCACGATCGAGCCCGGGGTGTACAAGAGCGTAACGAAGCCCACCAATACGGTCGGAGACTATACGTGTGTCGTGATCCGGAAGGATCTTCCCGAAAGCCTGGTCTTTGAACTGACGAAAGCGATGTGGGAAAACAGGAAGACGATGGCCATGGCCGTCAAGGATATGGAAGAGCTGGATCCGAAGACAGCCCTTCCTGCCGGAGTCGCCGTGCATCCCGGCGCCGCCAAGTTCTGGAAGGAAGCGAAATAGGCGCTTCCATTTCCCCGTACGGCAGCATGACCGGTGCGGGCGACATCACGTCGCCCGCATTTTTTCTACGAACGCGGCTTTCGATTTTTCCGGATTAAGGGAGTGTGATGCATGGTGCGGACGCTCAAGGGGACAACGCGTGCGTTCCTGTACTGGTATATCGTGGCAATGGGGCTTTTTCATATTTATACCGCGCTTTTCGGGAATTACGAAGCATATCTGCAGCGTGTGATTCACCTGACTTGGGTGCTTCCGATGACGTTCGTCCTGTATCCGTTGCGATCCTCTGATCCTTGTGACAGCGTGCCGTGGTATGACTGGGTGCTGGCTGCATTATCGACCGCTCCGGGTGTCTACGCGATGTTCAACTACACGGAGATCGCATCGCGCATTGTGCAGGTCGATCCCGTAACGTTGACTCAGCTTCTGCTGGGGTCGCTGCTCCTGATCCTTCTTCTCGACGCCACCCGTCGGGTCGTCGGATGGCCGCTTGCGCTCATCGCCGGGATCTTCGCCGCCTATATGTACTGGGGGCATTATATGCCCGGCCTGCTCCGGGGGTTGTCTTTTTCGTTGCCGGAGGTCATCGAACATATCTACCTGACCGATGAGGGGATCTTCTCCATGCCGCTCGGCGTATCGGCGGCGTACGTGATGGTTTTCCTGATTTTCGGAGGCTTTCTCGAAAAGAGCGGCGCGGGAATGTTCTTCATGGATGTCGCGCAAGCCTTTACCGGAACGACGGCCGGCGGTCCCGCGAAGATTGCTGTCGTCAGTTCGTGCCTGTTCGGGTCCATATCCGGCTCCGCGGTCGCCAATGTGTACGGCACCGGGAGCTTCACGATTCCCTTGATGAAAAAGATCGGGTATCCCGCATATTTTGCGGGAGCCGTCGAAGCGGTGGCGAGTTCGGGCGGACAGATCATGCCGCCCGTCATGGGCGCCGGGGCGTTTATCATGGCGTCCTTCCTCGGACTCCCGTACAAGGACATCATGATCGCCGCGCTGTTTCCCGCGTTTCTCTACTATGCGGCCGTTCTTGTCATGGTTCACGTCGGAGCGAGAAAGAGCGGGCTGCGGGGCCTGAGCCCGGAGGAACTTCCCGACAAGCGGACGGTACTCAGACGGGCGTATCTTCTGCTGCCGGTCATAGGTCTGGTGTACCTTCTTCTCAGCGGATATACGCCGATGTACGCGGCCGTCATCGGAATCTTTCTCGCCTGGATCGTATCGCTGATCCATCCGGGACACAGGATGGGGCCCAAGGAAATCATCGACGCCATTCATCTCGGCGCGAAGAACATCCCGATCGTCTGCATCGCATGCGCGTGCGCCGGGATCGTCGTCGGCGCGGTGAGTCTGACCGGTTTCGGATTCAAATTCGTGGGATTCGTTTTTTCGTTCGCGCGGGACATCCCGTTCCTTGCGCTGTGTCTGATCATGCTCGTGTCGTTGATTCTCGGCATGGGGCTTCCCACGACGGGAGCGTACATCCTCGCGGCGGCGCTTGGCGTTCCGGTGCTCGTCAAGCTCGGGTTCTCGGCGCTTGCCGCGCACATGTTCGTCTTCTATTTCGCCATTATTTCGAACATCACGCCGCCGGTCGCGCTGGCTGCGTATGCCGCGAGCTCGATCGCCGGTTCGGACCCCAACAAGACCGGATTCATGGCGATGAAGTTGGGGTTCCTCGCGTTTATCGTTCCCTTTGCGTTCTGTTACGACAGCGGAATTCTCCTCAATGCGTCCCTCTTGGGCAATCTCGCGGCGATAGCCGGAAGTCTCGCCGCGATTTTCGCATTCGCGTACTCCATGATGGGATATATCCGCGCCCCTATTCCGATGTGGCAAAGAGGCGTCTTCTTTGTCGTCGGGCTCCTGTGCTTCACCCCGAATCCGTGGCTCAAGGGGCTGGGAATCGCCGGAACGGTCGTCGCATGGATGCTCTTCAGGAACGGTATTTTGAATCGTCAGGCAGATCTGGCAAAACAAAAATAGCACATACTTGCCAAAAACCTGACAATATGGGTATACTGTTTCCTGACTTTCCGTACAGCGTCCGGGCTTCATTGCTTTCGTTGAACTCTCGATAGACAAAGGAGGTCTTGGCATGGAGGTACTTAAGGTCTCTGCTAAATCGCAACCAAAATCGGTCGCCGGAGCGATCGCTGCGGTATTGCGGGAAAAAGGCGCGGTGGAGGTCCAGGCTGTCGGCGCAGGCGCCGTCAATCAGACGGTGAAGTCCATCGCCATCGCCAGGGGGTACGTTGCGCCGAACGGCATTGATCTCGTGTGCATCCCCGCCTTTGCGAAGATTTCCATTGACGACGAGGAACGGACAGCGATAAAGTTCCAGCTCGAATCACGATAGCGCGGGACGACGTTTTTCTGCATCCGGTTGTGTTCGGGAGCGCGACCCCAGAGGGGCCGCGCTTTTTTCTTTGCCGCGCGTGGTATATACTTACCTGCATATTGTAT
>CAZVUT010000077.1:0-12673 GCA_964630155.1 uncultured Synergistaceae bacterium | reverse complement strand
CTGATGCTCGCGGGATTCGGGAACGGAGATGTCCCCCCCTCCTGGCTCCCGCACATCCGGGCCATCGTCAGGGAAGGGATTCCGGTCGCGGTGACCAGTCGCTGCCTCCAGGGCAGGACACGGGCCTGCCTTTCGCACGAGGGAAGTTTCTCCCGTCTGCTCGAAATGGGCGTTCTGGACGCCGGCGGGCTTTCGCCGATGCAGGCGAGGCTCAAGCTCGCCGTCGGCATCGGCGGCGGATTGCAGGGAAAGGCTTTGCAGGAGTATCTCCTCGACAATACGTAGCCATCACGGAAGGGACTCCTCAGCCGGAGTCCCTTCCGTGCTTTCTTCGCGCGGCGATTCGTCCCTCTTTATGTTCCCGGACACGCCTCCCGTTATTCGGCGCAATTCTTCCGGAGAGACGGGAAAGAATGCGTGATCCGTCCCGGCGGCGGCCCACACGACGTCGTATGAGAACATGTCCTCGTCGAGCAGTGCGGGCAATCGCTCAGGATAGCCCACCGGCGGCACTCCTCCGATCTTGAATCCGGAGTAGTCGAAAACCCATTCCGGCGGCGCCATTTTCACCTTGCGCACGTTCAGGATCCGTTTGATCTTCTTCAGGTCTACCCGGTTGATTCCCGACATGAGCGCGAGAACGGGGCGCTCGTCCGCAAAGAGAACGAGGCTTTTCAGAATTTCCTCCGGCGGGGCGCCGACCGCCCTTGAAGCATCCTCCACAGTGAAGATCGTATCCTCGGTCACGCGAATGGCGACGGAGCACCCGGCTTCTTCGAGGTGCTCGCGAACTCTTTTCACCGGATCCAGAAGTTCCTTCATTCTTCCAAAACGCCTCTTTTCTTTTTCATTCCTGGTGCGCCGCGTAAAAAACGAAACCCGGCCGATACGGACGACGGAGAAAGGCCCGTCTTCTTCGAGAGAGACAGAACGCCATAGCGCGCATGGGCGTGAAGAATCGAAAAATCTCTGGAGGAAAGCGCCCACGGGCCTTTCGCGGAATTACGCGCGAGCAGCGACGAGAGCGATTCGGCCCGGGCGAATTCGCCGAAGCACGGATGGTACGGGCCTTCCGGGACGGAGCGATGGAGGGATTCTGTTTCGATCAGCCCGACGCGCTGCAACGAGAAGCCCAGATCCCGGGCCGAGACAATCATTGCGGCGGTCCACGCGATCGCCCGCTGAACGTCCAGCGGCTCGTACGCACCGCCGGAGCGAAGCGCCTCAAGTTCGGTTCCGGGAAGGACAAGCGTCGGGTAGATCCGGAGCGCCATTCCTCTCGGGCCCTTGACGGACGCCAGCAGACAAAGATCCCGAAGGGAGCTTTCCATGCTCTGCCCCGGCAGGCCGATCATGAGCTGGACGCCCGTCGTCAGCCCCGCGTCGAGAAGCCGCGACACGGCCGACAGCGCCTCTTTTTCGCAATACCCGCGCCCGCATGTTGCGAGCACGTCGTCATCGAGCGAGGAGATTCCGAGTTCCACCATCGATATGGGAAAGGGCGAGAGAAGCGCGATGCGTTCTTCGGAGACGCACAGGGGATGGGTCGAGAGCCGGATGACGCTCCCGGAAGGAGCGGCGGATGCGGCCTCGAGGTACTGCCGTTGCACGTCGGGAGACATACACGAAAAGCTCCCTCCGAAAAAGCAGATTTCCGCGGGCTCGTTCATTGAGGAGAGCGATTGCGCCACGTCCGACGGCTTCGGCGCGACAGCCTGTCCCGTTATTCTGTTCTGGTCGCAATAGACGCAACGATGCGGACAGGAGAGCATCGGAAGGAAAAAGGGGATCCGCTTCACGCTTCCTCTCCCTCCTGCCACTCCCGCCACAACACGCCCCACGCGAAGAGGTCCGCCTGGTGCTCGAAACTCGACATGGGGGTCGCCGTCCTGCTCCAGAACTCTTCCCCCATGCAATGGTGCAACACGTGATATATTTCGTGAAACAGCGCGAAACGACGCCAGAAGGGCGGCAGCGCAGCATTCAGGAAGATCATCACCCGTTCCCCCTTGGCGACGTGCAATCCCCACAGGGACGACGGCATAACCTCCCGGCGGACCTCGATGCGCTTGCCCGAGTCCTCTTCCGCCTTCACCAGTATGTCGAAATCGCTCAGCCCCCGCCAGGGCCCCGACTCCTCCCGCACCCAGGATGGGAAAAACTCGGGCGGAGCGGGGAAATCGAACCGCGAGGCCGCCTTTGCCGGAGAAATCACGCTTCCGCGCTCTCTTCTCCCTCCCACTTCGTCAGAGCCGCATCAATCAGTCGCTGAACGAACTGCAGTTCCTTGTGTGAGAGTTTTTTGCTCCGGTACCAGATCTCCACCTGATGCTGGTTATCCAGGACTTCTTCCAGATGGACCCGGCCGCCCGCTTCGCCCGGAATGGCCTTGACGAGATCCTCGACCTCGACGCCCAGCGCTTCCGCAAGACGCCCGAGAAGCTTCATCGAGGGCATTCGCCTGTTGCTCTCGAGCGCCTGGATGTAAATCCGGCTGACATCCGTTTTCTCCGCCAACCCCTGCTGCGTGAGCTTCACAGCCTTTCTGAGGGTCTTGATCCGCATCCCCAGACTCATGATCCATCCCTCCGACCGTACATCATCGAACTTTGTATGTGTATTATAGCAGAATGTTTACTGCTTGTCTCTTTCCTGCCGAAATACATCGTCGGGCGCCTCATCCGCAAGGTAGCGCACACGAAGTCTGCGGTGCGCACGTCCCCACGCGGGACCTGCTTCCTCTCCGGTCAACTCGCCGAGCGCCGCGCCCGAGGGAAGAACGTCCCGCTCCCGCGACGCACGGATACCGATGCCGAGAGCTTTCCTGCGATTGGCGATCCAGGCCTCCCGTACGCCGCCGGCCCCCAACATATCGCACCAGCCCGTCAAAAAAAGCAGGTCGAGCCAATCCGCTCCGTGCTCGCAGAACAGTTCGGCGATGTTTTCGGCCGGGGCGTCTTCGAGAAGAATACCGTGGCTGCGTACCAGAGCGACGATCTCCCGGGCCTCTTTCGCGGGAAAACGCAGCCGTTGCAGAATGCCCTCAGCCATCAGGGCGCCGGCTTCCTCATGACCGGGGAAGCGAACTGTCCCGTCGTTTACGCTTCGGCTGCACGGTTTCCCGATATCGTGGAGAAGCACGGCAAGGCGAAGGCGCGTGTCGCAGGGCAGGCTTCGGGTGATGGAAAGACAATTTCGCGTATGCGCGTATGCGTCTCCCTCAGGGTGGACGGCGGGGTCCTGGGCTTCGCCCCGAAGGGATGCGACTTCGGGAAATATCGAACCGAGCGCGCCCGTTTCGTCGAGAAGGTCCAGAAACACGACGGGATCTCCCATAACGGCTTTCCGTATCTCGGCCGTCAGGCGCTCGGGGGCGATTCGCGCAAGTTCGCGGCAGGCGGACCGGCAGGGAATGAATCCTTCCGGCGAAGGGGAAAAGCCGGGAAGAACGGCCGAAAACCGGGCGAACCGGAGGATGCGTACGGGATCCTCCCGGATTCGCCCGGAAGGCTCCCCGCAGAAACGCAGAACGCGCAACGCGCAGTCGCGGGATCCATTTTGCGGATCGTGGAGAGTCCCCCGAATATCCAGCGCCATCGCGTTCACAGTGAAATCCCTGCGGGAGAGATCGTCCGCAAGCGACCGCCCGCAATGCGACGTGATTTCCACGGAAGCGGTCCGGTTCGGAAGGATGAAGACGGGAGTGTCGACCGGACCGACGCGGCGAGCCTCGGGGAAGACTTCGGGGATCGCCTCGGGCGGCGCATCCGTCGTCACATCGAAATCAAACGGAGGGAGCCCCAGGAACAAATCCCGGACGCTCCCTCCGACAAGGTACGCATGAAACCCTTTTCTCTCGAACAACGCAAGAATGGAGACTACGTCGTCAGGACAGGCCTTCACGAGCGTTCTCCCTTCGTGAAGGCGATGCTTACGTCCTGTTTTCCGCCGGGAAAAGGAACGGAGCCGCGCCAAAAACGAGAATGGCCGTCACCAGCAGGAACAAAACGGACTTGAAGTCCATGAGCCCCACCTCCCTGCCGGAAGCATAGATCGCGCAGATGACACAGACATCGCGAAATACCCACAGGAGTATCGTACGCCGAAATACCGATCCTCGCCGGGGCTACGGCCATAACGCTTTCCCGCGGTTCATTCACCGGCGTCACGTTCCCGGGCGCTCCGGCGCAGAAGCGTGTGCGCAAGCCAGAGGAGGCCGGCGACCAGAACGCCGCCTCCCACTATTTGCCCGACGCGGAGGCCGAAGAAGCGGTCCCCTTCCCGGAGCATGTCGACTCCCAGGCGCATCGCCCCGAAAAGAACCATGAAGATGGGCCAGAGAACGGCTCCCTGAGGCCTCGCCGAATGGCGCATCCGGCGCTCGACGAGGAAAAGGACCGCTACGATCCCGATGGAGATAACCGAGTAATAGAGCTGCGTCGGATGCCGGAAGACGCCGTGCGGATCGGAGGGGAAATGGACTCCGGGAGGGCATGACGTCTGAAAGCCGGCGCAGCAGCCGTTGAGGAAACAGCCGATGCGGCCGACCACATACGTCGCTGCGGCCGGAATACTCGCGGCGTCGGCGAGCTTCCAGACAGGGATATCGTTTTTCCGGCACAACAGGATCCCGGCGATCCCCGCGCCCAGAAACGCCGGGGTTGACGAGAGTCCTCCTTCCCAGAACATCCAGATCCGTTCGGGGTGCGCCGCGTAAAAACTCCAGTTGTCGAAGTACCCGCCGATGCGCGCTCCGACCAGCATCGCCACGAATGACCAGGTGATGACGGACGATACCGCGTCGATGTCGACGCCGAAATTCCGGACGGCGCGCCGTTGCGTCCACAGCACGCCGATGCACAGCGCAACGGTCCAGAGGATGTAGTAGGAAGTCAGCGGAACACCGAAAACAGTCGCCAGCGTCGGGTGCATGCGATCCCTCCATGACAGGGCGCCTCGCCCTGCTTTTTTCATTCAATACATTACGGACTCTTCCCCTCCTTGTCCAGCTCCATTCCCGCAGAAATGCGCGAATCGCCTTTAAGACCGAGGCCAAACGGAATCGGAGGCGGGGATAATACTCATGACGAGTTTGAAAAATCCCCGATCAGGAAGAAGGAAAGGATCATGTCCACTCTCGCTGTCATCCCCGCCAGGTACGGAAGCACGCGTCTTCCCGGAAAGCCTCTCGTCCCAATAGACGGCGTCCCGCTGGTTCTCCGGGTCCTCGACGGGGTTCGCGCGACGCCGGGGCTCGACGAAATACTTGTCGCCACCGACGACGAACGCATTGCGAAGGTCGTCCGCGATCACGGAGGAACGGCCGTCATGACGCCGCCCGATCTGCCGAGCGGCGGAGACCGTGTCGCCTGGATCGCGGAGCGCCGCGAGGCGGAGATCGTCCTGAACATCCAGGTCGACGATCCGTTCGTCGGTCCGGATTTCATTTCGCCGCTCATCGACGCGCTGCGCGCGGATGCGTCCTGTCCGATCGCAGTCCTCGTAAAACGAATCGACAGGGAGGAAGAAATCGACAGCCCCAACGTCGTCAAGGTGGTCTTCGACCGTTCCTTCCGCGCGCTCTACTTCAGCCGGTCCCGGATTCCCTACCCGAGGAACGCGGCGACCGACTACTACAAGCACATCGGGCCCTACGCCTACAGACGGGACTTTCTGCTTTCGTTCATGAAGTGGGAGCAGACGCCGCTCGAGCGGACCGAAAGCCTGGAAATGCTCCGCGTCCTCGAGATGGGACATTCGATCCGCTGCGTCCCGTGCGGGCGCAACACGATCGAGATCGACTGCCCGGAGGACATCGCCGCGTGCGAGGCGTTCATCCGGTCGCACGGCGCCCGTTGACGCAACGTGTGCGCGCACGTATCCGAAGCGAAGAGGTGACATCATGCAGTGGAACATGTTTCTCGCGGGCAAAATTCTTTTCGGGTCCGGGGTTTCGTCCCTCGCCGGTGAAAAGGCGAAGGCGCTCGGCGGCAGCCGCGCGCTTCTCGTGACCGACGGGACGATGCTCCGGCTCGGGATCGCCGACCGGATCGCGGAAAATCTTCGCGCGGCCGGGTGCGCCGTTTCCGTCTTCTCCGACGTCGAACCCGAGCCGTCCGTCGAGACGGTCGACCGCTCGGCCGCGATCGCTCGCGCCGAAGGCGCGGACATCGTCGTCGGCCTCGGCGGAGGCAGTTGCCTCGACGCGGCGAAGGCCGTCTCGGTCCTCGTGACGAACGAAGGTTCCGCGGCCGTCTATCAGGGACTCGGACTCGTCCGAAAGCCGGGCGTTCCGAAGATCATGATCCCGACGACGGCGGGGACCGGTTCCGAAGTCACATTCACGGCGGTTCTTATCCGGCGCAGCGACGGCGTCAAGGGGGGCGTCAACGGCGACTTTCTGTATCCGGACTGCTCGCTTCTCGACCCGGATCTCACCGTGTCAATGCCGCCTTCCGTCACGGCATCGACGGGGATTGACGCGCTCGCGCATGCGCTCGAAGCCTTCACGAGCAGGCAGGCGTCCCCGTTCAGCGACATGTTCGCGCGCGAGGCGATCCGCAGGATCGGGACATCGCTGCGCGTCGCGACCTTTTACGGCGCGAACGCGAAGGCGCGGGAAGGCATGATGCTCGCAGCGCTCTTCGGCGGCGTTGCCCTCGCGAACGCGGGCGTGACCGCGTGCCACGCGCTCGCATACCCCCTCGGGGGTATGTTCGGCGTCGCGCACGGCGTCTCGAACGCGCTGTTGCTGTCGCACGTCGCCCGTTTCAATGCGTTCGCGTCGCCCGAACGGTTCGCGGAAGCCGCCAAGCTGCTCGGCGGAGATACATACGATCTCCCCGAACGCGACGGCGCGCTTCTGTGCGCGGACCTGATCGGAGAACTCGTCGCGGATCTCGGCCTTCCGCGGACGCTGCGCGATCTCGGCGCGGGAATCGCGAAGGAGCGCTTCGCGACGATGGCGGCCAAGGCGATGGGCGTCGCGCGCCCGATCGCGAATAACCCGAGGGATATCACCGAAAAAGATTGCATCGCCATATACGAGGAGGTTTTCTAAATGCCGGGATTCGAGATGTTCGACCAGAGGGAAATCGACGCGGTCGCGGACTGCCTGAAACGCAAGATGGTGCACCGGTACTCGTTCAACGATACGCGCGGAGGCGTCTACAGGGTCGAGGAATTCGAAAACGCGGTCGCCGCGATGATGGGGACGAAACATGCGCTCGCGGTCAACAGCGGCACGGCGTCGCTTTACGTCGCGCTTCGCGCTATGGGAATCGGCCCGGGCGACGAAGTCATCACGTCCGCGTTCACTTTCATCGCGAGCGTCGAGGCGATCCTCGAATGCGGCGCGATTCCCGTCATCGCGGATATCGACGAGAGCCTCAACCTCGACCCGGCTTCCGCCGAAAAGTACATCACGGGACGGACGAAGGCCATCATGCCGGTCCACATGTACGGCGCCTCCGCCGACATGGACGCGTTCGCGTCCCTCTGCGAGCGGTACGGTCTCGACCTGATCGAGGACTCATGCCAGGCGATGGGGGCGACCTACAAGGGGCGCTTCGTCGGATCGATGGCGCGCTGGGGCGCCTACAGCCTCGACCCCTACAAGCTCATCACTGTCGGCGAGGGCGGACTCATCGTCACGAACGACACGGAGCTGTACCGGAAGATGGAGTACTACCACGACCACGGGCACATCCACGACAAGAGCATCGACCGCGGCGCCGAGGGGAAGGCGTGCCTCGGGTTCAACTTCCGGATGAGCGAGATCCAGGGGGCGCTCGGACTCGTGCAGCTTTCAAAGATGCAGGGCGCCATCGGCGCGCTTCGCGCGACGAAGAAACGCATCCTGGAGGCCGTCGCAAACGTCAAGGGGCTCTCGCTGCGAACGCTCCCCGACCGGAGCGGCGAGATCGCCACGCAGGTCGCGTTCATCCTCCCCGACGCCGATGCGGCGAAGCGCTTCCAGAAGGCGTCGAAGGAGAAGGGCTTCGGATGCGGGATTCTTTCCGGCAATACGTGGCACTTCGCGAAACACTGGCGGACGCTCCGTGACGGGCAGACGTGGTCGAGAATCCGCTGCCCGCACGACTGCCCCTACTCCGAGGACACGCCCCTGTACCGCCCGATCGAATGGGAGATCACCGAGCGCATCCTCGAACGGACGGTCGCGTACTCGCTCAACATCAACACGTCGGAATCGCAGCTCGACGCCATGATCGGCGCGATCACGACCGCGGCGAAAGCGGCGCTCTAGGGCGTACGCAACGAACGCAGACGAAAGCGGGAAGCCCCTCCGGACCGGAGAGGCTTCCCGCTTTTTTTCTATCGCGCTTCGCAGCTCATTGTCGCCGGCATTCATGCCCTGGGAGCCGCTTGAAACCGGACGCAGCAATGGGAAATCAGAGGCGTGACAGACACGTCACGTGCGCAACGAGACCCTAGCGTTCGATTCCCAGAAGCCCGAACGCCTCTCCCTGCAGCCGCCTGAGGCTTGTCTCGCCGGAGAAGCTCTCGCTGTAGAGCTTGATGATGTCTTCCGTTCCGGATGCACGGACCGCGAACCACCCGTCCTCGAACACGACCTTGATCCCCCCGAGCGGCGCGCCGTTTCCGGGGGCGTTCGTGAAGACCGCTTCCGGAGGCGTCGCTGTCCCCTTCCCGACGAGCGAGGGGTCGGCCGCGAGTTGTTTGATCCGCGCCTTCTGCTCCCGCGTGGCCGGAACGTCGATGCGTTCGTAGGCCGTCGCGCCGTAGCGTCTTTCGAGGTCCGCATAGAGCGCATCCGGAGCCTTTCCGGTCACGGCGAGGATTTCGGCGGCGCACAGCCCGAGGATTATTCCGTCCTTGTCCGTCGTCCAGACCGTCCCGTCCTTGCGGAGGAAGCTCGCTCCCGCGCTCTCCTCCCCGCCGAAGCCGAGAGAACCGTCGAGAAGCCCCTGAACGAACCACTTGAATCCGACAGGCGTCTCGAAAAGCCTCCGCCCGAGCCCGTTCGCCACGCGGTCGATCATGGAACTCGACACAGCGGTTTTCCCGACGCCCGCTTCTCCGCTCCACTCCGGGCGATATCGGAAGAGATAGTCGACCGCCGCCGCGAGAAACGCATTCGGCTGCATGAGACCGCCGCCTGAGGTCACGATGCCGTGCCGGTCGCTGTCGGGGTCGGTCCCGAAGGAAATGTCGAATGAATCTTTCATCGCGCACAGCTTTTTCATCGCCCACGGAGAGGAGCAGTCCATCCGGATCTTGCCGTCCCTGTCGGGAGGCATGAACGAGAACGACGGATCGACGGTCCGGTTGACGACATCGAGGGTCAGGCCGTACTCGGACGCGATCGGGTCCCAGAACGCGACGTTCGATCCCCCCATCGGATCGACGCCGATGCGGATTTTCGCGTCGCGGATCGCCTTCATGTCGATGATGTTCCCGAGGTCGCGGACATAGGGAAGAACATAGTCGATCAAGTGAACCCGCTCGGAGACAAGCGCCCGTTCCCAGGGAATCCTGCGCACCGAATCGGTTCCGGCGGTGATCAATTCGTTCGCCCTGTTCTGGATCCACGTCGTCGATTCCTGCGCGGCCGGTCCCCCTTCGGGCGGATTGTATTTGAATCCGCCGTCTTCGGGAGGGTTGTGCGACGGCGTGACGACGACGCCGTCCGCGAAACCGCTCTTCTTGCCCCTGTTATAGACGAGGATCGCGCGCGAGATCACGGGCGTCGGCGTGAACCCCCCGCCCTCCTGGATCATGACGTCGACGTCGTTCGCCGCGAAGACTTCGACGGCCGTTCGAAACGCCGGCAGCGAGAGCGCGTGCGTGTCCATCCCGAGAAAGAGCGGTCCCGTCGCCCGCAGCGTCTTCCGGTGTTCGGCGATCGCCTTGCAGATCGCGATGATATGGCTCTCGGTGAACGATCCCGAAAGCGCGCTTCCCCTGTGTCCGGACGTCCCGAACGCGACCGAATGCCCCGGGTTCCCCGGATCGGGAACATTCGCGTGATAGGCGTCCTGAAGCCGTCTCCGGAGCGCGTCTCCCGCCGTTTCATGATTGTTCATCGGCATCCTCCTCCAACTCTTCCGGATGATGACGGATACTCCGGGTATTCCATGCGTTCCCGGACGAGTGCGGAAGATTCGTCTCCGTAGATCCGGCGGATGATTTCGATGGCGAGATCGATCCCCGAACTCACGCCCCCCGCCGTGAGGATGCGGCGCCCCGTTTTTCCGTCCCGCGACTGCGGCTCCCCCGCGTCGACGATCCGTTCGCGGACGAGCGTTATGCCGCCGAAAGCCTCCAGTTCCGCAAAGGCGGAATGATGCGTCGTCGCGCGTCTGCCGTCAAGCAGTCCGGCCGCCGCGGCGATGAACGCCCCCGTGCAGACGGTCGTCACGTATTCCGCATGTTCCGCGATCCGCCGAACGAAAGACAGGATATCGGGATCCTTCATCGCCTCGATGCGCCCCTGCCCGCCGGGGATGACGAGGATATCGGCTTCCGTGCAGTCGCGCAGCGCCCGATCGGGAAGAAACTTCAATCCATGCCGCGCCGTAACGGGATCGGTCGTCTTCGCCGCAAGTTCGACACGGAAGCTCTCCTGGCGAATGGCGTTCATCATCGAAAGAGCTTCGTACGGGCCGACGAAATCGAGCTCTTCGACCCCCGGAAACGTAAGTATGCACACATTTTTCAAAGCACCCGCCTCCTCATCGCGCCGTCATCTTTCCGTCTTCGAGAAAGACACGCACCGGACGCTTCCAGCACTCCCGCTCTTCCGGGAAATCCGTACGGTAGTGCGTCCCGCGGCTTTCCTCGCGCAACGAGGCGGCGCGGGCGACCGCCGTCGCGGTCATCGACAGGCCGGACAGTTCGAGGGCGTGGAGCAATTCCATCCCCGGACGGCGTGTCGCGTTACGAATATCCCCCGAGAGAATTTCGAGTCTTTCCGCCGCTCGAAAGCACGTCGCGCCGTTCCGCACCGGGCCGAGCGACGATTCAACGACCGATACGATCTCTTTTCGGATCGATTCGGGCGATACCGTCCCGTCCGACAAATCCTTCAAGAGCCGTTCCGCCGCCTCCGGGACAAACGCTCCGGCGGCCCCGCTGTGCGTCGCCGCACCTCTGCCCGCAAGCAGTCCGAACGTCACGAGGTTCGTCAGCGCGTTGCCTCCGATCCGGCTCGCCCCGTCGACGCCGCCGGTCACCTCGCCGCACGCGAAGAGTCCCGGAACGGACGTCTCCGCATTGCCGTCAACCGTCACGCCGCCGCAGAAGTAATGCTGGATGGGGCGGACGCGGACCGGGCGTCCCTTGCCCTGCGTTATCCCTTCAGGAGCGACGATGAGAAGCTCCTGAAGCTTTTTCGACCGAAGCACCTCGCCGGACAGGTCCTCGAAATGCAGCGTCGCCGCGTCGCCCGAGTCCCAGACGGACTGAACCAGCCGGGCCGACCGGTCACGGGCCAGAAAGTTCGCCTCCCAACCGTTTTTGATTCCCCAGGACGCAAACGCCTCCTTCATGAACTCCCGTCCGCCGCCATCCGTCAGACGAACGAGATCGACGATCGGAAGCCCGACCATCCAGACGGGAAGATCCGGCTCGTCGAGACCGAGCGGGTAGAACTGCACGAACTCCATGTCGACGAGCGAAAGCCCGAGATCGAGCGCGAGCGCATACCCGTCTCCGGTCATCCGGGCGGGGTTATCGGTACGCTCGTAGATCCTTCCGCCGCCGCCCGTAGCCAGAATGACCGATGACGCAGGAAGCGCGTGCGTCTTTCCGGTCCGCCATTCGATCGCCTCGACGCCGGAGACCGCCCCGTTTCGGGTCCGGATCGAAACCGCCATCGCATCCTCGAGAAACTGAACGCCTTCCGCCCTCGCGATCGCGGTGAGCTGCGAGACCATCCCGGCGCCGCCCATGACCGGATTCGGCGCCGTCTCGCTCGACCATGCGTGTCCGTCATCGGTGAACCGCAGCGTGACGCCCCAGGACTGTATTTCCCGGAGAGCGGCCTCGCACCCGGCGACGAATGTTTCGAGCATTCCCGGGTGATTCATCTCCTTGCCTACGGTGCGCGTCGCTTTCCGGAAGGCTTCCGCTCCGCCGTTCTTCCCTGCGGGCAGCGAAAAGCCTCCGCCCGAATACGATGTACAGCAGGACGTTCCGACCTTCGTCTTCGACAGCAAAAGAACCTCGGCTCCCGCCTTCCGGGCCGCTATCGCCGCCGTGAGTCCGGCTCCGCCTCCTCCGATCACAACCGTGTGTCCCATCGAACCACCTCCCGCATCGGTGCTTCTTTCTTCCGTCACAAGTATAATGGTTTTACACAGGTATTCATCTTGAACCTTCGGGGTGACGCACACATGCGTTTATGCTACATGTACGACCGGTATTCCGATCCGTCCGCCTGCTCCATACCGACGACGGACTTCGCCCTCCAGCGCGGCGTCGGCGTCTTCGACAGCGCGCGAACGTACGATATGCGTCCGTTCGCACTTTCCGAACACATCGATCGTCTGTATGAATCCGCCCGCATCCTGCGGATCGTTCCGGGCGTCACGCGGGAGGAAACGGCGTCGGTGATCCGCGAGGGAATCCGCCTTCGGGGCGACGAGACGCTCGTCAAGATGTTCTTCACGGGCGGAGACGTCGAAGAAAA
>CAZVUT010000076.1:0-12674 GCA_964630155.1 uncultured Synergistaceae bacterium | reverse complement strand
TCGGGAGTCACCGGAACGGCGAAATGCGCCGCAAAATGCGCGCACTGCTCCCCGGCGCTCTTTTCGGCGTTCTTTTCCATCTCGGCGGCGCGCCCGAAATCGCCGTTGTATTCGAGCCATTTTCGAACGAACTCTCTGCCCACGACGAACAGGGCGTCGTTCCACGCCTCGTCCCCTTCGAGAAAGGCGTTCGCCAGTTCTTCAGGCGTCCGGTATTCCTTTCCACGAAAAAAGAAGGATTTCTCGGGAAGTGACATTTGCGTTTCCTCCTCATCGGTCCGCATCGTCGGATGAAGCGACACACTCCGCCGAAACCCGGCGATATGCCACGAAAGAAGTCTATCACGAACGCTCTCGAAGCGAACCACGGCGTTTGCGAGAAGGAAGAGAACGCGTCGAACGCCTTCCGGCATCGCGCCAAAGGGAATGGGTTTCGTGTATACATCGAAAAGGGACACAATTTCCCCTTGCCCTTACGCCCTCAGGGTCGTACACTATGCTCGCTTTTCATAATGGTCCCCATACAGAGGAGGAATATCGGAGTGGAACACCCCCCGTCCTACAGTTTCGACCTTGAGCGTTTTATGCCAAGGGAACGGTTTGAAGCCATCAAAGCATTCGCCGCGGATAAAGAAACACCCTTTCTCGTCATCGACCTCAAACGCGTCGCGCAGCACTACGATCAGCTCAAGGCAGGACTCCCCTTCGCGAAAGTGTATTACGCCGTCAAGGCGAATCCGAATCCCGAAGTTCTGAAGCTGCTCATCGACAAGGGAAGCTGTTTCGATATCGCGTCAATTTACGAACTGGATTTGATGCTCGGACTGGGGGTTTCCCCCGATCGTCTCAGTTACGGCAACACGATCAAGAAGGCCGAACATATCGCCTACGCCTACGAAAAGGGAATCAGGCTCTATGCGACGGATTCCGAGAGCGATCTGAACAAGATCGCGAAGCACGCGCCCGGATCGAAGGTCTTCTTCCGGATCCTGATGGACGGCAGCGGAGCGGACTGGCCGCTTTCGAGAAAGTTCGGCGCCCATCCGGACACGATCTACAACCTTATCCTCGATACTCCGGCGCTCGGTCTCGATCCGTACGGGGTCTCCTTCCACGTTGGCTCGCAACAGCGGGACATCGGCCAGTGGGACAACGCCATCGCGACGGTTCGCTACCTTTTTGAAGCCGTCCGCGAAAAGGGCGTCCCGCTCCGGATGATCAACCTCGGCGGCGGATTTCCGGCCAAATACCTGTCCCCGACGTCGGAGACAAACATCTACACCGCGGAAGTCACCCGCTTTCTCAGCGAAGATTTCCCCGAGGGAATCCCCGACATCATCATCGAGCCCGGAAGATCCATGACGGGCGATTCGGGACTCCTCGTCAGCGAGGTCGTCATGATCTCCAAAAAGGCTGAAGCGAACCAGTACCGATGGGTGTACCTCGATATCGGCAAGTTCGGAGGCCTGATCGAAACGCTCGACGAATCGATCAAGTACCCGATCTACGTCGAACGCACGGGAGAGACACAGGAGGTCATCCTCGCCGGTCCGACATGCGACAGCATGGACATCCTCTACGAGACCGAGAAATACAAGCTTCCGCTCTCGCTGCAGGAAAAGGACCGCGTGTACTTCTTCTCGACGGGGGCATACACACAGAGCTATTCGTCGATCTGCTTCAACGGATTCCCGCCCCTCCGGGCATACGTATTCGACGGGGATTGACGTCGGACGAGCCGGGATAACAAAGAGGGGAACGGGTCCGTGGAGACGAGGCCGAAGCGACGCAGCGAACTGTGGTTCACAGAAGAGCAGACGGGGAACATGAGGCTTTCGCTTCGCGTCGAAGGGACGCTGCTTCACGCGCAGACGCCCTATCAGGAACTCGCCGTTCTCGACACTCCCGAATACGGACGGATGATGGTCCTTGACGGGGCGATTCAGATAACCGAGCGTGACGAGTTCTGTTATTCGGAGATGATGGCGCACGTCCCCCTGTGCGCCCATCCCGCTCCGGCTTCCGTCCTGATCGTGGGCGGCGGGGACGGAGCCGTCCTCCGTGAGGTGTTGCGTCACCCGTGCGTTTCACGCGCGGTTCTTGTCGATATCGACGAGCAGGTCGTCGAAGCGTCCCGCCTGTTCCTGCCGTCAATCGCCGCGTCGATGGACGATCCCCGGGCCGAGGTCCGGTGTACGGACGCGATCGAATACATCCGGAACGCGCACGGCGAGTTTGACGTCGCGATCGTTGACAGCACGGACCCTGTGGATTTCGCAGCCGGGCTCTTCGAGGCCCCCTTCTACCGGGATCTCCGGCAGGCGCTCCGCGAGGACGGGATGGTCATCGCACAGACGGAATCGCCTTTTTCTGACGCGCCTGTGGTCAAGGGAGCGTTCGAGGCGCTCCGGCGCGTCTTTCCCGAGGTGCGGCTCTGCTGGGGCGCAATGCCGACCTATCCGACGGGAATGTGGACCTACACGGTCGGATCGTCTTCGTATGACCCGTCCGTTCCCGTGCGTTCCTGTCCGCCCGGGACGCGCTACTACACGCCGGAGGTTCACAGGGCCGCGTTCGCACTTCCGGCGTTTCTTTCGGAATTGATCCGATAATATCCTGTCGGGAACACCCCGGCGTACAGGGAACGACTTGGAGGGAACAGGAAGCATGAGAGTATTGGTCGCCCTTGGCGGCAACGCGATTTTGCAGCCCGGGCAGCGGGGCGTCGCTGCGGAACAGCGGGAAAACGTTCAGAAAACCGTTGAGCAGATCGTCCGTATGATTCGGGCGTCGCATGAGGTCGTCATCACCCACGGGAACGGCCCGCAGGTCGGCGCTATTCTGATTCAGAACGAGCTGGGGAGCGCAAAGGTTCCGGCCATGCCGATGGACCTCTGCGGCGCCGAAAGCCAGGGACTCATCGGCTACATGTTCTGCCAGAGCCTGGAAAACACAATGCGACGCGAAGGAATCGAGGGACGCGAGCCGGTGTGCCTCGTCACCCGGGTGGAAGTGAACCCCGATGACCCGGCGTTCTCCCACCCCACGAAACCCGTCGGCCCCTTCTCCACGGAGGAGACGGCGCGCAGGCGCATGGCGGAAACCGGCGAACACTGGATCGAGGACGCGGGGCGGGGCTGGCGGCGAGTCGTCGCGTCGCCCGATCCCACGGGGATCGTCGAACGGAATGTGATCAACACGCTCGTGTCCCAAGGGTTCGTCGTCGTCGCGTCCGGCGGGGGCGGCATTCCGGTCGTGCGTCGTTCCGACGGCTCCCTTGAGGGCGTCGAGGCGGTCATCGACAAGGATCTCGCCGGAGAACGGCTCGCCGCCGAGGTCAAAGCTGATGTCTTCATGATTCTCACGGACGTTTCGGCCGTCGCCGTGTGCTACCGGCAACCCGGGGAACGTTGGCTCCACAAGGTCACGGTCGACGAAGTCGAGGCTTTTGAACGGGAAGGGCACTTCAAGGCGGGATCGATGGGGCCGAAAGTCAGGGCCGCGCTCCGATTCGTCCGCAGCGGAGGGAAGCGGGCCATCATCGCGAGCCTGAACAACGCCCTCGAAGCCCTCGAAGGCGCATCGGGAACGCAGATCGTCCCCTAAGCCCGTCAAACCTGGCGGAGGAAGGCGCTTTCGCGCCTTCCTCCGTTTTTTTCTACCGCGAGAACGAATTCCGCCAGATTTCCTCGAAACGGCCGATGTGTTCCGGTCCCGGAACACGCAGGCGGACAAACTGTTCGCTGTGCTCGCCGAGCCCTTCAAAGCACACCCCCGGCTCCGTCCGGATCCCCGCTTCCATCAGCCGCTCGTAGAGGCTCCCCGAACGCCGGTCGTGAAGCAGCATGATCGGTGAACGAATGTCCGTCGGGGCGACCGACAGATCCGGCGAGGCGGCGACGCAGTCCAGAACGCGGCGTTTCATTGCGGACACCGTGTCGCGCGTGCGGAGCGGATAGTCCAAATCCTTCAGGATCTCGGGAAGAACCGCAAGCGCGACGGAGTTCAGCGGGAAGGGATCTTCGACGATCCGCAACAGCGCCATCGCCTTCGGATCCCGTATGACGCCGTAGCCCGCGCGCAGACCGGCGAGCCCCCACCCCTTCGAAAAGCTGCGGATGCAGATGACCGCATCGTGCGACAGGGTGATCGCGGACTCTTCGGGAGGGATATAGTCGCCGTAGGCTTCGTCCGAGATCAGCAGCGCGCCCTTTTCGGCGCAGCGGTCGGCGAGGCGCGCCATTGCTTCCAGCGGAGCCGTCCAGCCGGTGGGGTTATGGGGCCGGTCGAAATAGACGAGGGATGTCTCGTCCGTCACGAGTTCCGCGAGACGGGCCGGATCGGGAGTGAAGCCGGGCGCTTCGAGCGGGGTTGTCGATACGTCGGAGCCCGACGTGCGGAACGCGAGCAATCCCGACGTAAACTGCGGGGCCATGCCGAGGACGCACGCGCCCGGGCCGCACAGACTCCGCGCGATGGTCGTCAGCACGCCGATCGAGCCGCAACCGAAGATCAGCTGCGACGGTTCGACGGCGTCCTTCCAGAACGAACAGATCCCTGCGATTACGGCTTCTTTGTCGCCCGGATAGGCGTCCACGCCGATGCCGCCGCGTTCGATCACGGTTCGGGCCGATGCGGGCGTCCCGAGCGGATTGCAGCCAAGCGCGCAATCGACGAGAACGGGACGACTTTCCCGGAGGGTTGCATACTCGGGGCCGTACTCCTTCTGCAACCAGGCCGGCGCCCATTGAAACCACGACATGTCGAAACACTCCTTTCGGGATGCATCCTGATACTATAGTGTCATGCCGGAAAAAAGAAAAGGCGGACCGGATAAACCGGTCCGCCGCACAAACCCTGTATGACCTCGTCCGTCGCTGGGGACGTCCGTTAGGGATACAAAAGGCCGCTCGCGCTTCTCTCTAGTTGTGGATTACGAGAATCCTGTTTCTTCCGTCGCTGGGCATCCGGGCGATGCAACTGCCTGTTTCCGGATTCGCGGGGCGGAAGCTGCCGTCGGGCATGCGCCAGTGCGGCGTCCCATCGAGAGAGACGAGCTTGATCGTTTCTGTTCCTGTCATACATTCACCTCCTTTGGATTTTCTCCAAAAGAGGATTATACTCCTACATTATCCGTTTGTCACGCAGCAATTTTCTCTCGGTGCATATTCGTCTGCGAAGGTGCGTCCGCAATGGATTCGGGGCGTCTGTCGATGCGACACGCAAGGCGGGGTGATGCGGACGAGAACATCCGCATCACCCCGCCCCGTTTCGGAACGTTTCGGAAAGGTCTTCTCCGACGTCTCTTCTACTTTACATCCATATCCGCCGCGAGGATGGACTTATCCGCACGGGGTTCAAATGCGACATTCGCCTTCTTGCCGTAGAGGTCCTGCTGGAAGTAGAGCGGCACGACGCCGCAGTCCCCGACGATGAGAGCGGCGGCTTCTTCGAGAAGCGCGGCCCGTTTGGCGGGATCGGCCGTCGCGTCGGCCGCGTCGATGAGTTTGTCAAACTCGGGATTCGCGTAGTGGCCGCGGTTGGATCCGCCCTTGGCCGGGTTCTTGCCCCTCGTGTAGAAGAGGACGTTGGCCAACTCGCCGACGTCGATCGGCTCGGACCACCCCGTCATGACGAGGCTGGATTTGTCGCCCGGACGCACGAAATCGAAGAAGACGGACTTCGGGTGAAGGCGAAGCTCGATCTGGATCCCAACCTTGGTGAGCTGGCTCGCCAGCGCCTGGGCGACCTGCCCGTCATTGACGTACCGGCCGTTCGGCGCGTCGAGATACACCTTGAATCCGTCGGGATACCCGGCCTCGGTGAGAAGTTTCTTCGCCTCCGCGGGATCGTAGACCGGCGCGGGGATCTTCTTCGTATAGCCGCGCCGCCCCTCGAGGACGAGCTGGTTCGTCGCGTACGCGTTTCCATTCATGATCATCTTCACGATCGCATCCCGGTTGATGGCGAGGGAGAGCGCCTTCCGGACGCGGATATCGTTGAAGGGGTTCTTGTCGAGTCCGATGACTCCGGCGCCCTTCGGCCTGTTTGCGTCCACGTGCAGGTAGATGAGGCGTTCGCTCGGACGGTCGACGACGACGAATCCGCTCGTGCCCTTCACCTTGTCAACGTCCCGGACCGGGACGTCCTCGACGATGTCGACTTCTCCGGTGAGAAGGGCCGCCGTTCGGGTCGCCGCGTTGGTGATCGGGCGCATCGTCACCTGTTTGATCTTCGGAGCGCCTCCCCAATACGCTTCGTTCGCCTTCATGGAGATGTGGTCTTCCTTGATCCACTCCTGGAAGACGTACGGACCTGTGCCGATCGGGGCCTGGTTGAACTTCTCCGCTCCGACCTTCGTCCGGTACGCTTTGGGAAGAATCCGCAGCGGGACGAGGGATTCGAGAAGGACCGCCGTCGGAACGGAGGTGATGATCTTGACCGTGTGCGGATCAACGATCTGAACTTCCTTGATCGAAGCGGTGAAGTTCTTCAGCAGGGACGTTCGGCACACCTCGATCGTGTACGCCACGTCATCGGCCGTGAAGTCGGCGCCGTCGTGGAACTTCACGCCCTTGCGAAGGGAGAACGTCCACGTCAGGTTGTCGTCGCCGACCGACCAGGATGTCGCGAGCGCGGGCGTCGGAAGGCCGAGTGCATCGCTGTTGAGGAGGCCGTCATACATGTACCGCCCCATCGTGTTCGTAATCGTCTCATCCTGCTGCGACGGATCCATGAAAAGCGCGTCCGACGCGAGTCCGATGACAATGCTCTTCTCCGCCGCAAACGCCGCCGGAACCATACAAATCGAGAGCACGCACGCCGCCAGTATTGCCGCCAATTTTCTGTTCATCGTCCTGTTCCCCCCTTGGTTGTGTTTGGTGCGAACTACAGCCTTTACGGCTGTTAGTTTCCGTAGAGATGACACGCAACGATCCTTCCCGAGCGCTCACACAGCTGCGGACGCGTCGTTGCGCACAGTTCCCGCCTTTGCGGGCATCGATTCGCGAACGGACACCCCGGAGGCAGGTTGATCGGGCTCGGAACATCGCCCTTCAGCGGTTCGGCCGCTACAATCCGGTCAAGCGTCGGCGCGGCCGCCAGCAACGCTTTCGTGTACGGATGCATCGGATTTCCGAAGATCACGTCGCATTCGCCCTGTTCGACGATGAACCCGAGGTACATGATTCCCACCCGCTCGGTGACGTGCCGGACAACGGAGAGGTCATGCGCGATAAAAAGATACGAAAGGTTGAATTCGTCCCGAAGATCCATCATCAGGTTCAGAACCTGCGCCTGTATGGACACGTCCAGCGCCGAAACCGGTTCGTCCGCGACGATGAAGGCGGGGTTCGTGGACAGCGCCCGCGCGATCCCGATCCGCTGCCGCTGCCCCCCCGAGAACTGGTGGGGATAGCGGTCCGCCTGCTCCGGCCGGAACCCGACGATATCGAGAAGCCGGAACATCTTTTCGTGGGCCTCGTCTTTCCCTGAAGCGATCCCGTGGAAAATCATCGGCTCCATGATGATGTCCTTAATCCGCTGTCGGGGATTCAGCGACGCGTACGGATCCTGGAAGATCATCTGCATCTTTTTGCGCACCGGCATCATCTCCGATGCGCCGAATTTCGAAATATCCTCGCCGTCAAAGACGATCGATCCCGATTTCGGCTCCAGAAGCCGAACGATGGTTCTCGCCGTCGTCGATTTGCCGCAGCCGGATTCCCCGACGAGGCTGAACACTTCGCCGCGCCGGACCGCGAAGGAGACGCCGTTGACCGCATGAACGACCTTTTGGGGCTTCCCGGCGAGTCTGTCCAGTATGCCGCGGGGCTGCGCGAAGCTCTGCACGAGATCCGAGACTTCGAGAAGGTATTCCGGACCGCGGGACTCAGGGCGATCAGCCATTTCCGGCCATCCTCTCCTCCGTGGAGACGGGGTTGTGACACGCCGTTCGCCGCCCGGCGGAAAGCTCCCGCATCGCGGGCGCCTCTTCGCGGCAGCGTTCCGTCGCATAGGTGCAGCGCGGCGCGAACGAGCACCCCTTCGGCAGATCGAAGAGGTGCGGCGCCATCCCGGGTATCTGGGGCAGACGGCGCGTCCGGACGCCCGTTATCCGGGGGATCGATCCGAGCAATCCCTTCGTATAGGGGTGACGCGGGGCGCGGATCAATTCCGCCGTCGGGGCCTCTTCGACGATCTTTCCGCAGTACATGACGACAACTCGGTGGGTCATCTCGGAGACGACCGCGAGGTCATGCGTGACGAGAATCAGCGCGGAGCCGAACTTCTTCACGAGGTTCTCCATAAGCGTCAGGATCTGCGCCTGAACGGTCACGTCGAGCGCCGTCGTCGGCTCGTCCGCAATGATGAGTTTGGGGTTCGCGGCGAGCGCGATCGCAATGACCACGCGTTGCCGCATCCCTCCGGAGAACTGGTGCGGATAGCAGTCCAGCCGATCTTCGGGTGTCGGAATGCCGACCTCGTTCAGCAACTCGAGGATTCGCGCCCTGCGTCCGGCGGACGAGAGATCCGTGTGCAGGGCGAGCATCTCGTCGATCTGTCGGCCTATGGTCTGAAGCGGATTGAGGGAGGTCATGGGATCCTGGAATATCATTGAAATCTCTTTCCCCCGTATCCGGCGCATCTCCTCTTCGCTCTTTTTCAGGAGATCCTCTCCCCGGAAAAGGATCTCTCCGCCCGAGATCCGCCCCGGGGCGTCGATCAGGCCGAGGAGCGAGAATCCCGTTACGGATTTCCCGCCTCCCGACTCCCCGACGATTCCGAGTATTTCTCCCGCCTTCAGCGTAAAATCGACGCCGTCCACGGCTTTCACGGTTCCGCGGAAGAGCTCGAAGCAGGTTCTCAGGTTTTTGACTTCAAGAAGGTATTCGGACATCGCAGCCTCCTACTTCAGGCGCGGATTGAACTCGTCGCGCAGAAAATCTCCGAGGAGATTGATCCCGAAGACGAGCAGCATGATAAACACCCCGGGAAAGACCGAGGACCACCAGAGCCCGCTGAAAAGGACGTCGTACCCGTTCTTGACCAGGAGGCCGAGGGACGGCTCCGTAACGGGAACCCCGACCCCGAGGTAACTCAGCGTCGCCTCCGTCAGGATCACGGTTCCGACGTGAATCGTCCCGATGACGATCAGCGGCGTCAGGACATTGGGCAGGACGTGGCGCACGATGATCGGAAACGGGGAGAGCCCGATCAGCTTCGCCGCATCGACGTATTCCTTGTGTCTCTCGACAAGGACCGAGCCCCGCACGGTGCGCGCGTACAACACCCACCCGACGATCGTCAGGGCGACAATGAGTTTGCCGAGTCCCCGTCCGAACGCCGCCATGATGAACAGCGCCACGAGCATCGCGGGAAAGGAAAGCTGGATGTCCACCACACGCATCAGGAAACTGTCCATCCGTCCGCCGAAGTAGCCCGCGACCAGTCCGAAAAACGTGCCGATCACGCACGAAAGCAGGACCACCGCGACGCCGATGAACAGGGATATCCGGCTGCCGTACACGATCGCGCTCAGGATGTCGCGCCCCTGTTCGTCCGTTCCGAGAAGGAACGCGGGGTCTCCGCCTTCCATCCAGAGAGGCGGTTTGTACGCGTCCATAAGGTCCAGGCTCGCGATGTCGTAGGGGTTTTGCGGCGTAAACGCGGGGCCGAGAAGAACCACAATCAGGAAAAAGGCCACGATGAGAAGGCCCGAGACGGCGCCCGCGCTCCGCACGAAATTGTGGAAGAACTCGCTTCTGAAGAAGGCGCCCATCTTCTTCCCCATTCCCGTCACCTGAGGTCGACTCGCGGGTCGATCAGCGTATAGACGATATCGACGATGAAGTTGATCAGGACGAACATGGCGGCGACGATCATGAGATAGGCGACGATGACGGGCCTGTCGGACGTGTTGATCGAATCGACAAGCAGCTTGCCCATTCCCGGCCACGCGAAGATCGTCTCCGTGACCGTCGCGAACGCGATGAGGCTTCCGACTTGCAGGCCGAACACCGTGACCACGGGAACGAGGGCGTTTTTGAGCGCGTGGGAGAACAGCAGGCTTCTCCACGAGACGCCCTTCGCCCGCGCGAACCTGATGAAATCCTGTCGCATGACCTCCATGATCTGCGCCCGTATGAGACGTATCAGCATCGCCAGCGTCCCGAGCGCGAGCGTGACCGCCGGCAGAATGATGTGCCGGAATCCGTCCCAGGTGAGAAAGGCGAAAGGAACGCCGAAGAGGACGCCGGTCGCCCCGCGCCCCGATGAGGGGAGCAATCCCTTCTCGACGGCGAAATAGAATATGAACAGAATGCCGACCCAGAAGGATGGAAGCGATATTCCAAGGAGGGAGCCCCCCATTATCGCGCGGCTGAGCGGGTTGTTCGGCCGCGCTCCCGCGAAGACGCCGCAGGGCAGGGCGACCGCGACGGAGATGAGTATCGAGAGAAAGACGAGTTCCAGCGTCGCGGGCATGCGTTCGACGATCAGCGTGAGAGCGGGACGCTTGAACATGTACGACACCCCGAGATCGCCGCGCAGCAGGTTTCCGAGAAAGACGGAATACTGCTCCCACAGGGGACGGTCAAGACCGAGCGCGATTCGCGCCTCCGCTATCTGCGCGTCCGTCGCCGTCGGCGGGACGATCATGAGGACGGGGTCTCCGGTGAAGCTCATGACGCAAAAGACGATGACGGAGACCACAAAGAGCACGACGAACATCTGGAATATTCGCTTCAAGAGATATTTCAGCATTCAGCGGGTCTCCGTTTCACAGGAAATCAGCACTGGTTCGGGCGGACCTTTTCATCGAATTCCTTCCACATTCGCGCGCGAAGATCGTCATCCGTCAGGACGTCCAGACCCGTCATCGCCAACCCCTTCGCGGCCAGAAGGACCACGTCGTCCGCTCTCGGCCCCGAGGCGGCGTTGCGGAAGGATTCGTGGTGCGCAATGACCGAGCCGTGCTCCGCTATGGCGAGGTATTCGTGGATCGCGGGCACGACCAGCGAGACGTTGCCGATATCGGAAGAGCCGACCTGCGCGGAGTAGTCCGGGTAGTTCATGATCTCGCCCAGGGACTCCATATTCGCCTTGAAGGCCTCGCCGAGCGTCATGCTCGGGTATCGCTCCGCATAGACGTCCGCGCCGGCGACCTTGTATCCGGCGCCCGTCAGGAGCGCCGCCGACTGCGCGATCCGTTCGAGATCGCGGAAGATCCCGAGAAGCGTCTTTTTCTTTCCGGCGCGCACCGTGAAGGAGGCTTTCGCGTAATCGGGGACGATGTTGGATGCAACGCCTCCATGCGTGATGATACCATTGATCTTGCTTTCGTTGGTCCATGTGTGGCTCAGGGAGTCGATTCCATTGAAAAGCGCGATGAGCGACGCCAGCGCGTTCACGCCGTCTCCGGGACTCGACGAGTGCGCGGCCTTGCCGAAGAACTCGACGTCGACCGACTGCGCCGCCAGTCCGTGACGCGCGATCAGGTTCCTGTCGGACGGATGGATCATCAGCGCGCAGGCGAATCCGTCGAAAACGCCCGAATCCGCCATCGGGATCTTTCCGCCTCCGGTTTCCTCGGCGGGCGTCCCGAAAACGACGACCTCCCCCGGAATGCCGTTGTCGTCCATGACCTTCGCGAGAGCGATCGCAGCGCCCACGGCGCCCGACGCGATGATGTTATGGCCGCAGCCGTGGCCGACGCCTTCCAGTGCGTCATATTCGGACAGAAAGGCGATCTTCGGCCCGTTCGGGTTCTTTGAAGGATAGGCCGCCCGGAACGCCGTCGGCATCCCGCAAAACGGAATTTCCACCGTGAACCCGTACTTATCGAGAAGCTCCTTCTGCCACCGGGCCGCCTTATGCTCCTGCATGCCCGTTTCGGGATTCTCGTGTATATTGTGACTCAATGCGAGAAGTTCCTCTTTCAGTTCTTCAACGATATCCGCAATCTGTTTCTTGATGGACACTCTTCCGCACTTCCTCCCGATTGTATGGGACAAACGTCGAACGACCTGTCCCGCTGCAAATCGCCGCCGAAAATTCCCTCCGGTTGTTCATCCGGAGAGGCGATCGGCGCCGAACGCCGCAGAACATGGTACTTCATCCCGGCGGTCCGGTCGAGAGCCTCTCGTGTATACAATACTCCCGGATCCGTGCGTATGCGGCGCTCCGCGCGGATAGAAAAAAGGTATAATCGATACAAAGAGGGAGGCGATTCGACCATGTTTCGACGATTGATCCGCGGAGCGCTGTTGTTCTGTTTCCTGTTCGCCGCCGGCGCGGGGAGCGCGGAGGCGTACGCCTACCGGTATTATCTCCGCGATTGCCTTTCGTTCAGCGCCGCGGGCGGCGTAACGGGATTCTATCTGCTCCCGAGAGATATTCAAGCGATCGTCAGAACGGCGGATGTCCTCGAAGATCTCGTCCAGGCCTATTACGACTGCGATACGTATATGGACGCCTGGCTCGACCCGAATTACTTCCAGACGAAGGTCCGGGGCGAACCGCGTTTCATCCTCTCGCTCAAGGACGAACGCGGCTGGGGCACGATCACGAATCACCTTCTCGCATCGCTCCGAATCTACGACACAAGCCGGGACAGGTTCGTCCACTATCTGAACGCCTGGAGCAGCTGGTCCGTGAGCGACATCCGCCTCGTC
>CAZVUT010000075.1:0-12830 GCA_964630155.1 uncultured Synergistaceae bacterium | reverse complement strand
CCGGACGCCCCGAAAGGTCATCGGGCGTCCGGACGCCCGCGCCGATCACCCAGTCAAGCGGAGCGCCGCAGGCGCACCGCCAGGGGAGCGTCGCCTCCTCGTACGTCAAACCGCATACCGAACACCGAAGCATGCAATCACTCTCCCTTTCGGAGTCAGGATCGAAAAACGTCCTCCGCCGCCCTCAGTCGGCGCGGAGCAGGCGGATCGTCAGGCGGCCGGTCTCCTCGTCGAACCGGACATCGGCTTCGTCCGTCATGGCCCCGACGAGCCCGAGCTGAAAGACCGCATCATCGCTTCCGTAGAGGTTCCAGTAGTATTCATCCGTCCCGGCGCTCCGGGGAGACGAGAGCAGCCGCGAAAGCCGCTCCACGGCGGGGCGCGATCCTTCGGGAAAGACGGCGTTCACGAAGATCTCCCACGCCTTCGGCGCGCGACGGATGTTCGCATCGACGTCCTTTGCGCCTCCGGTGAGGCACCAGGCGACGAGTTCGCCGGTCAGACGCGAAAGCAGCAGACCGTGATGTCTCATGGATTCCTCCTTCGCGCGAACGCTTCGATCAGCGGCACGAGGAACGCCGCCACGAGTCCGCCCGCAAACCCGTTGTTGTAGAGGTTGAATCCCGCATGCAGTATCCCCACATGGAGGACGACCGACGAATGGAGATACCCCGCGACCGCTCCGGCGATGCACCCGAAACTTCCGGCGACCGGAGCGAGCGTCGTGCAGAAGAGCGCCGCGAGCTGCACGGGCGGCTCCCGCAATCCCCACGATTTGGTCATCCCTCCGAGGATCACTCCGAAAAGAACGGGCAGAGTGTTCTTCGTTGTCTTGCCGATCGCGCTGAATCCGACGATGGACAGAAGCCCGCCGATCGTCGGACCGTTCAGGTCGCCGCCGATCGCAAGGAGGTATGTCAGGAAGATCAGCCCGTTGATCCCCATGTTCATGAGCGTCGGGCCGAACCCCGCGAGGTCAACGAAATCCGTCAGAAGGCGTCCCGGAAGGCTCCAGATCTCCCGCAGGCCCCGGAAGGAGCGATGTTCCATACCATATCCCGACAGAAAGATGCCCGAAAAGAGGATGACGAGAAACCCGGCGACCATCGGATCGACGCCCGTGCGCCAGATGACGCGGCTTTGCGGAATGAAGCCTAAGGAACGGTAGAGCGAGATCGCCACGGTTCCCGCCAGCCCTGCGGTAAAGCCGATATTGTAGAGATTGTACCCCCTGTGAAAGGCAAGCATCGCCGTCGAAAGAGGCGGCAGCAGGAAGCCCATCGCGACGCCGACGGCGCCTCCCGCGGCGAGGCGGTAGACGAACGGCCCCTTGAGTCCGAACATGATCTGGGACACCATCGGGGAGAGCGCGGTGCCGAAGAGCGCGACATACAGGAATTTGACGAACGGCTCGCGTTGCGCCTGCGCGTAGAGCCACACGCCGGCGACGATGAACCACACGTTGGCGATGTTTTTCCCGAAAAAAGAAAACCCCGCGATCGTGAAGATCGCCGCGAAGGAGAGCCCGTGAACGTCCGTCCGTATCGTCCCGAGAAGAACCGTGAACGCCAGCATCAGCAGGCCGCTGTTCACGAACGACGCTCCGACGCCGCCGATGACGAAGTAGTCCGTTATGAGGTAGTCCGGCTCGCGGATGATGTTCCAGAGCCCGGCGACGATGCCCGAAGGGCGGTCCAGAAGCAGGCCGAAGCACAGAAACAGGACCGACACGACCGTCAGGAAGACGATCCGTTGTTCGTTGTTCTCTCCCGAAATTCGTTTCATCACGACACCTTCCCCTTCGGATGCGATCTCTCGTGAGACTCAAAGCATACGGCAGCCGGGCGATTCGGGCAACGGCGCGCACGCGGAAATCCCGCGAAATACGCGAAAAAACCGAGGTATCTACCGATATCCCGCGCGGATTCCGGAGTGGTATACTCACGTACGGTCTGAAACCCGACGAGTGGAGCGTGAAAGCGGTGATGCATATCAAGATTTCCGAACGGGCGCGATTGTTTTTCCTCGGCCTTCTGATCGTGTTTTTCGCGACGACGGCCGCGCAGGCGATGACGGCCCCAGTTTCAAAGGACATGAGCTGCGAGACGGTGCGGTGCATCGACTCGAAGACGTTCAGCGACATGATCCGGAGCGGGACGCCGAAGCCGGTTCTCATCGACGTGCGGAAGCCGAAGGAATTTGAGGCCTCGCGAATAGCGGGCGCCATAAATATCGATTTCTTCATGGGGCCCGACATGATCGAAGAGGGGCTCGAAGGCTATGACCGCGACGGTGTCTACCTGCTCTACTGCGAGGAAGGCGACCGGAGCGGCAAATTCGGAAAGATCATGCTGGAAATCGGCTTTCAGAACGTGTACAACCTTCAGGGAGGGCTGATCGAATGGCAGGATCTCGAATACCCGGTCGAAAAATGACGCCCGGAACGGCATTCCGGGCGCTCGTTCTGGCGCTTCCGCTGGTCCTTGCAGTAGCGTATCCGGCGCATGCGGCGCGGAAGCTTCCCGACTTCGACCCGATCTCGTCCCTCAAGCCGGACGTCCTGGCGTTCAAAAGTTACGGCAGGGATCTCCGGATCACCGCCTCGGCCGATGTGATCCGCGCGTCGCTGAAGGGATTTCCCGACGTGACGTTCGACGATCGCGGCTATGCGGAGCGCCTTATGATCCGGACGCCGGTCCGGAGCGGCTCCGTTTCGGCGGACTTCTCGCTCGGATGCGGCGGGTGAGGCGGCTCGAAGGAGTTCGCCACCGTAAGTTTTACGGGGCTCGACTACGAACAAATTGAAAGCGGCAAGGAGAAGGCGTCCTACCGCATCACGTGGGACTTCACGGGGAAATCGGACGGAGACCGGGTCATTTCCGGCGCCCTTCTCGCAAAAAAGCACGGGCACGGAGACGAATCCAAATTCCCGATCGACATCGTCCGGCTCGACCCGGGCGTCCGGCTTCTCTTCGCCGTGTACGACCCCGCGGGCGGGTTGCCGGCGTCGAAAATCCTCGGAGAAGTCACATCCACCTCCGCGCAGATGACGCTCCCGGTGCTCTCCCCCGCCCCCCAAGGACGGGACTTCCTGCTCGCGGTCGCCAATGTGGGAACGGAGACGGTGCGCCTTCGTGGCGGAGCGGATCAGCTCCGGCCGCTCGCCGGAAACCCGGCGGCTCCGAAACTCCGCGCGGAGGATCCGGGAGCCATCGGCCCCGGAGAGATGGCGATCCTGAATCTGAACGACGTTTCGGGACTGTGGGCGGGCGTGACCGTGCATTTTGAAAACGCCGCCGACGTGAAGATCACGTGGGGGCTGCCCGGAGTCGTTCTCTCGCCGATGGCGCTGATCGCCATTGCGTCGATCGTCCTCGGAGGAACGGTTCTCGCGATCTTCCGCCGGACGCTCCGGGACCGACAACCGTCGTAAGAACGGAAGCGAAGGGTTCCGAAGGACATTATGAAGGGGAGCATCCCGCGAGGGGCGCTCCCCTTCTTTCGTTCACGCGCGACGACGCGACCGTCTCAAAACCGCAATCCCCGCCCGGAGATGCAGAGAGCCCCGCCGGGCCCCGTTTCCCGCCGGTTGTCGGTCCCGCCCGAAGAAGCCCCCGATTGCGCATCGGGTTCCACATGAAGCGTCACGAACGTTTCGCGTCCGAACTCCTTCCGGAGCGCGTCCTCGATCGCGTCCGCGATCGTATGAGCCTCGACGAGCGAGAGATCCCTCCGGACGACGACGTGGACATCGACGGCCATATTCGCGCCGATCCTTCGCGTCCGGAGCTTGTGCGAGCCGGACACATCCTCGTTCCGCTCGATGATCGCGCGGATCCGGCGCTCGCATTCGTGGTCCAGCGACGCTTCGAGAAGCTCGTCGAGGCTTTCGCGGATGATCGGAATCGCGACCCGGACGATGAAGACGCTCACGACGACGGCCGCTATGGGATCGAGGACGCGCCATCGCTCCCCCAGAAGCATTGCGCCCCCGATCCCGATCGTCGTCCCGATGGATGAGAAGGCGTCGGAACGGTGATCCCACGCCTTGGCGACGATCGCCATGCTGCCCAGCGCGTTTCCCGCTTTCAGGGTGTACCAGTAGAGAATCTCCTTCGAGACGACGGAAAGCACCGCCGCGACGAACGCGATGACGCCGGGACGGGCGATCACATTCCCGCGCAGGACGCCCCATATCGAGCAGGCGCCGCTCCAGAGTATCCCCAATCCCGCGGCCAGCAGGAAGAAGCCGCAGATCGCCGCCAGAAGCGTCTCCACCTTGCCGTGCCCGTAATCGTGTCCGTGATCCGCAGGCTTGCTGACGATCCGGAAACCCAGGATGACGACGACATCCGTGATCAGGTCCGATAGTGAATGCGTCGCGTCCGCGATCATGGCGCCGCTGTGTCCCAGAAAACCGGCCAGATATTTGAACGCCGTCAGAACGATATTCACCACAAGGCCGATCCACGTCACGAACGACGCCCGCGCGGCCCGCGCCTCTCCATGAAGCTCCCCGTCCATAATCTCCCTCTTTTCCATCAGACAGGCCTCCGGCGAATCGCCTGCGCCCGGGGGTCGTTTTTTTCAATTCCTGCAATTGTAGCATAGGCCGCCGCGGCGGACTGATTTTCGGGACCGCGATCATTTCGACGAGCTGGTGCTGACAGCTGGTATTGTCACCTGGTACCCATAATGAGATAATGCGTTCCGGAATTGAGGGAGGGATGGAGAGCATGAAGGAAATACGGATTCGGGGCATCGCCTGCGAACTGCCCCGCACGAGAGTGGACAATGCGGAACTGGTCCGGCGGTTCGGTACGTGGACGGAAGACAAGATCTACCAGAAGACGGGGATTCGGGAACGCAGGGTCGCCACCACGGAACTCGTCTCGGATCTCGCGACGGGCGCCTGCGAACGCCTGTTCGCGGAAACTCCCGCGTTCGACCGGAACGATGTCGATATGCTTCTGCTGTGCACCGAGACGCCGGATTATTACATGCCGGCGACGGCGTGTCTCGTGCACCGGCGGCTCGGGCTCCGGGCGGGCGCGGGCGCGCTCGACTACAACCTGGGATGTTCGGGGTTCATTTACGGGCTTGCGCTCGCCAAATCGCTCGTCTTCTCGGGCGTTGCGCGCAACGTTCTGCTCGTAACGGCCGACACGCTGTCGAAGACCGTGAATCCGATGGACAAGAGCACGCGCACGATTTTCGGCGACGCGGCGGCGGTGACTCTCGTCGGAGCGGGCGAGAGCGGAGGGGCGATCGGCGGGTTCGTGCTCGGCACGGACGGTTCCGGGGCCGAAAAGCTCCTGATTCCCGCGGGGGGCTTCGCGATACCGCATTCGGCGGAGACGGCCGTCGAGCGAACCAATACGTGGGGAAACGTACGCTCGCAGAATAATCTGTACATGAACGGCCCCGAGATCCTGGAATTCACCATGAGAGCTGTTCCCGGATGCGTGCGCGACGTCCTCGAACGGCACGATATGACCATGGAGGACGTCGACCTGTTCGTCTTCCACCAGGCCACGCGCCTGATTCTCGATCACCTTCGGAAAGCGATGGAGATCCCGGAGGAGCGCTTTTACGTCCACATGGAGCGGACAGGGAACACGGTGAGTTCCACGATTCCGATCGCCCTTGCCGAGGCGGTCCGCGAAGGCCGCGTCCGTCCGGGATCCCGCGTCATGCTGGTCGGTTTCGGCGTGGGGTTCTCCTGGGGGGCGACGATCCTCACCTGGAACTAGCGTCCATCCACGAGAGGGCGGACTCCGCGGCGAACGACGGCATCCCGTCCGCGAACAGCAGGTCCGCCATGTCGAACCGGGGATCCAGGGGCGGCTCGGGCGCCGAGGGGATCGCGACGCATCGCATCCCGCCGCGCAGGGCGGCCTCGACTCCGGGCGCGGAGTCCTCGAACACGACGCATCGGTCCGGCGCGACGCCAAGGCGGCGGGCAGCCTCGACGAACACCGCGGGGTCGGGTTTGGGCCGTCCCGCTTCGTCCGTCGAGAGCACGACCGCAAAGAGGCGATCCAGCCCATTGGCCGCCAGGACCATCGTCACCACGTCGATCGGGGATCCGGAAGCGACCGCGAGGGGCATTCCCCGGGCCGCAAGTCTCTCCGCACACGTCCGCATCTCCGGAAATACGGGCGTGTGCTCGCGGGCGAGCTTCCGGTACGTCGCCATCTTCCGCTCCGCGAGGACCTCGGCGGATTCCTCTATGCCGAACCGGACGCGGATGTCGCGCGCCATGTCGAGAATGCCGCCGCCGACGTACCGCCGCTTCATCGCGGGCGTCAGCTGAACGCCGTAGTCCGCCAGCAGAAGGCGGTCGGCCTCGTAGTAGTTCCGCTCGCTGTCGACGAGCGTCCCGTCGAGGTCGAAGATCGCCGCGATCGGGGCCGGCCGCGCAAAGGGACGGATCCTCCGGAACAGTTCGATCCGGTTTCCCTCCGGGTCGGTCAGCGAACACTCCCGGAAGCCGTCTCCCGTGTCCCGCGGCGGCGTCAGTCCCGAAAGCCCGAGTCCTCGCAGGGATTCGTAGATCGCGTCCGGGTCGTCCGCCTCGAACGCGACGTGCCCCTGCCGCGGCGTTCCTCCGGTCGCCGCGTCGGAACGGTGCAGCAGTTCGAGATCGATCCGCCCCCGCCGGAGCATGACCGTCCGGAGGCCGGGCGTGTTCCGGCTCGTATAGCGGTAGAGCGTCGAGAAACCGAGGACGGTCCGGTAGAAGAGTTCCTGCGCGAACAGGTCGTCCACCTCGAGTCCCAGATGCGCCGAGAAGCCGGACGTCATTTCATCGCCTCCAGGCGTTCCCGGGCCAGACGGGCCGCGTCCGTCCCCGGAGCCTCCGAACAGACCCTGGCGTACCACTTTTTCGCCTCGTCCTTCTTTCCGGCCCCCTCGAGAGAACGCGCATACCGGAACCAGACGTCAGGAAGCTCGTCCGACGGGATGTCCTCGGGCGTCTTCAGCAGCCGTTCGAAGAGCGGCAGTGCGTCCGCATGCCGGTGCGACTCCCCGTACACGAACAGGAGCCGTTCGACCACGGCGGCCGCGTCCGTCGCGTCGGGGTAACGCTTCAGGAAGAGTTCGAGCGACGCGGCGGCCTCCTTCCAGTCGGGAGGGGTCTTCTCCATCGCAAGGGACGACAGGTTCCAAAGGGCTTCGCGCGCGTATTCCGTATCGGGACACTCCTCCGCGACCCGGCGATAGAGGGCGGCGATCGCCGGGACCTCATCCGAATCGAGCGCGGCCGCATCGCGGAAGAGGCCGTCGGCCAGAATCTCCTGATCCGCGACGCTCCTCCCGGCCGCCTGGGTTGCGGCGGACGGGAGTGCGCCGAGCGCGGCGGCGATCGCGCCAACAACGACAAACAGGGCGAAACGACGAATCACTGTACTGCTCCTCCTTCCGGTTTCACAAACGTACGGACGTCCGCGCGGATCATTCATAGCGGAGCGCATCGATCGGCGACGCGCACGACGCCTTCCACGCGGGGTACAGCCCGAAGAAGACGCCGATCGCCGCGGAAAAGCCGAACGAAAGAGCAATGGACAGCGGCGTGATTTCCGTGGTCCAGTCGAACGCGGACGTCAGTCCGTTCGACGCGGCGATTCCGAGCCCGATGCCGATGACGCCGCCGAAGAGCGAGAGCATGAGCGCTTCGGCGAGGAACTGGAAGCGGATGTCGCTTCGGCGCGCGCCGACCGCCATGCGGACGCCGATCTCGCGCGTCCGCTCCGTGACCGAGACGAGCATGATGTTCATGATGCCGATCCCCCCCACGAGCAGCGAGACGGACGCCACCGCCCCGAGAAGAAGCGACATGACGCGCGTGGACTCCGCGGCCGTCTCGAGGATCTGCGTGAGGTTGCGGATCGTAAAGTCGTCGCCCCTCCCGTCGGGCGTCCTGTGACGCTGCCGCAGGAGCGCGCGGATCTCGCGCTCCGCCGCTTCGAGGTCTTCCGGCGCTTCGGTCTGAACGGTGATCCGCCGGACGAAGCCGGGGATGACCGAACGAAACAGGCGACGCTGCGCCGTCGTGACCGGGACGAAGGCGAGATCGTCCTGGTCGCCGCCCCAGGGCGTCTCCCCCTTCGGTTCGAGAACGCCCGCGACCGTGAACGGGACCTTACGGATCCGCACCTGGCGGCCGACAGGGTCGTCGGAACCGAAGAGGTTGTTCGCCACGGTCGCGCCGAGGACGCAGAACGTGGCGCACGTCAGAACGTCCTCGTCCGTCAGGGACCGCCCCGAGGCGACCGTCCAGTTCCGCACGCGGAGCATCGCGTCGGTCGTGCCGAGAACGAAGGTGTTCCAGTTCGCGTTTCCGGCGACGATCTGCGCGCTGCCGCTCCGGTCCGGGGCGACATCCGAAACGGACGGGCACTCCCGGAGAATCGCCTCGGCGTCGTCGAGCGTGAGGCTCGCGCCGGATCCGGCCGCCAGACGGACGCCTCCGGTCGACGCGGTTCCCGGCATGATGATGAGAAGATTGCTGCCCACCCCGGCGATGAACCCCTCGATACTCCGCTTCGCCCCGGTTCCCACAGCCATCATCGTGATCACGGCCGCGACGCCGATGATGACGCCGAGCATCGTGAGGATGCTCCGCGCCCGGTTGGCCCGGAGCGCCCGGAACGCTGTGCGGGAAAGCTGCGCCGCGCCGATCCCGTGCGTCCGCATCATCAGAAGGGGCTCCTGGTCGCGTTCTTTCGCGGTCGTGTCTCCGATACGATCACCTGTTGCCCTGGGGATACGTCGCCCGAGACGATCTCGACGAAAAGACCGTCCGAAATTCCGCTGACCACGGGAACCGGTTCCGGCGCGCCGTCTTTCAGGATCCATACCGCGGATGCCTTCTTCCCGTTCCCGCGAGCGTGGGTTCCGCGAGCGTCTTTTCCGCGAGCGTCTTTTCCGCGAGCGTCCGTTCCCCGGGGGACGAAACGGAGCGCCGCTCCCGGAACCTTCAGGACGTCCTCGCGCCGGTCCGTGATGATCGAGACGTTCGCGGTCATCCCCGGCTTGAGGAGGAAGTGCGTGTTGTCCACGTGGATCACCACCGTGTAGGTTACGACGTTCTCCGCCGTCGTCGGCGCAAGCCGCACCTGGACGACCCGGCCGGCGAACGTCGCATCGGGGTGCGCGTCCACCGTGAACCCGACGTCCTGTCCTTCGCGGACGCGTCCGATGTCCGCCTCGTCGACGCTCGCGTCGATCTGCATCTTCGTGAGATCCCGCGCGATCGTGAAGAGCGTCGGCGTCTGAAAGCTTGCGGCCACGGTCTGTCCGACGTCCACTTTCCGCGAGATCACGACCCCGTCCACGGGCGAGACGATGCTCGTGTAGCGAAGGTTCGTCTCCGACTGGCGGAGCGCGGCGGACGCCTGCGCGACCTTGGCCTCGGCTTCCGCGAGGCCCGCGTCCGCCGACCGGAACTGCATCTCCGACGTGTCCATGTCGCTCTCGGAAATAAGCTTCTTCGCGGCGAGCACTCTGTTCCGGTCCCTGGTCCGCCGCGCCTCTTCGAGCACCGCGCGGGCGCGAAGCACCCCCGCGCGCGCAAGCTTCAGATTGGCGCTCGCCTGTTCCATCTGGGCGTGCAGCAGCGCCGGATCGATCCGGGCGATGATCTGTCCGGCCTTCACGGGATCATTGAAATCGGCGAATATTTCGCTGACGGTTCCCGAAACCTGCGTTCCCACCTCGACGAGGCTCACCGCATTCACCTTTCCCGTCGCCCGGACGGCCATGACGACCGCTCCGCGCTCCACGGCTCCGGTCCTGTACTCCAGAGCCGCCGGCACAGGCCGGCGCAGGAAGAACCATCCCGCGACGGCCGCGCAGGCGACGATGCAGAAAAGAAGGATCTTCTTCAATTGAACACTCTCCAGACCGGCGATGTCGTCGCAACCGGCGACGCGACTATGGTACCCCACCGGAGAACGCGCGAACAGGGGGGAACCCCCTTTCAAAGTCGGCGGAAGTGACATAATATATCTGCTTGCACGAGGGCCCGTTTCACAGTCGGCCCTTCGCGGGAGGAGAGCATCCGTGTTTCGTACAGAACGATCGAATCACATGGTGTACGCGTTGTTCGCATCAAGCCTCGCCATTCTGCTGACCCTGGCGTCCTGCGGTGAAAGCGCCGCGGGGAAGGGGAAGGTTTCCGGGGACAGGCCGGCAGGACAGGCCGCGGCGTCGGTCACGCCGACGCCGACTCCCGAGCCTTCGGCGTCCCCGACGCCTTCGCAGACGCCGGCGCCGCCTGCCTTCGACCTCGCGGCCGTTGCGGCGAAAGCGCGCGCACTGGCCGCGGAGCCGTTCCAGGACCCGAGCGGCCAGGTTCCGGAGTTTCTGCTGCGCATCGGCTACGACCAGTGGCGCAAGATCCGTTTCCGGAAGGATCACGCGCTGTGGCGCGATGACGCGTCTCCTTTCGAGGCCCAGTTCTTCCACCCGGGACTGCTGTACAACCGGACGGTGCAGATCAATCTCGTGGACAGCGAGGGCGTCCTGCCCCTTCCCTTCTCGACGGATATGTTCGAGTACGGCGACAACGACTTCGCCGACAAGGTGGCGCATGCGACGCTGAACTTCTCGGGCTTCCGGATCCACGCGCCCATGAATACGACGAAGTACCGGGACGAAGTCATCGCGTTTCTCGGCGCGAGCTACTTCCGCGCCGTGAGCGCCGGGCTCCAGTACGGGCTTTCCGCCCGCGGGCTGGCCCTCGATACGGGATTGCCCTCCGGCGAGGAGTTCCCCTACTTCCGGGAATACTGGCTCGTGACGCCCCGCCCCGGCGATGCGGCCTTCACGTTCTTCGCGCTGCTCGACAGCCCGAGCTGCGCCGGCGCGTACAAATTCGTCGTCACGCCCGGAAAACGGACCGTCGTGGACGTCGACGGCGTGCTCTTCCGGCGGAAGGACATCGCGAAGGTCGGGCTCGCTCCGCTCACGAGCATGTTCTTCTTCGGAGAGCAGACCAACGGCATGCCGGGCGATTATCGTCCGGAGGTCCACGACTCGGACGTTCTTCTCATGAAGACGCAGGAGGGCGAATGGCTCTGGCGTCCGATCGAGAACCCGCGCCGCCTGACGCTCACGGCCTTCCCGATGACCCACCCGGCCGGATTCGGCCTCATGCAGGCGGATACGGACTTCGACCACTACCAGGACCTCGAGGCGCGGTACGAGCTGCGTCCCTCCGTCTGGATCGAACCGAAGGGACTCTGGGGACAGGGCCGCGTGGAACTCATCGAAATTCCGACCGACTCCGAGATCAACGACAATATCGTGTCGTTCTGGGCGCACGCGAATCCCGTGAGCATGGACGCGGAGGGGAAGACGGTCGAGATCAAACGGCCGCTGCTCCAGCCCGAACCGTTCTCCTACCGGATGACATGGTTCGCGCCGGATCGCGGCTTTACCGGACTCGGCGTTCCCGCGGCGACGCGGACGATCCGGCTGAAGGACGAGTCGATGCGCCGCATCGTCATCGACTTTGAAGGCGAAGCGCTCTCCGCTCTTCCGTCGGACGCCGGACTGACCAGCGTGGTCACGGTCGGCGACGGGGCGAAGCTCACGGAAAAGCAGCTTCAGAAGAACGAGGCGACCGGCGGCTGGAGGCTCTTCCTGCAGGTCCAGATCGACGCCGACCGGCTCAAGGGCGTCCTTCCGACATCGAAACCCGCGATCCGCCTGAAGGCGCTTCTGAAAAAGGGAGAGAACCTCCCGGACCCGCTGACCGTGACCTGGGTCTACGACCTGCAACCGTAGGAGGCGACGCGAATGTCTGCGGCGACGGAGCGGGAACAACAGGGATGGCAGATCGCCAGGGACCGCGTGCTGCTGTATGTCCGGGCGATGAATCTCCCGCCTTTCGGGGGGCTGGAGCTCGCGCTCCGGTCGCTGGAACGAAGCGGCCCGGCCTCGGTCGGGGAGTCGATGCAGGCGTTGCGCGCGCTGCTCCACGAACAGGGACTCGACCGCGGAATCGTCGACGAGGAAGGCGTGTTCATCTCGTCGCTGCCGCCGCTGAACCGCGGGACCATGATTCCCCGAAGGTTCGACCGCTCGCCCTGGCGAACGTCCGCGATCCGGTTCGTCCGCCGGTGGCTCCGGGATCTCTTCGGTCCCGAAGCCGGAAAGTGAGGCCGCTTCCATGCCGTCGCTCGAAAAGCTGACCGTCTCCTGGAACCGGAGCGCAAGCTGGCGGCGCATCCTCCTGATCGTTCTCGTGATCTTCCCGACCGTCATCGCGAGCCGGACCATGTCGCAGATCCTCCCCCACAAGGGAGGAACGCCGCTCGAGATCGTGCTCGTCGTGATCTTCGCGATTCTGTTCGCGTGGATCTCCATCGGCTTCTGGACGGCGCTTCTGGGCTTTTTCGTGCTGCTGCGCGGCAAAAACAGCCTCTCCGTGACCGAATCCGTGCGGGATCTTCCGCTCGATCTTCCCGATCCGGACGCGCGGACGGCGATCCTGATCCCGATCTTCAACGAGGATGTCGACCGCGTCATGGCGGGCGTCCGGACGACGTTCGACACGCTCGCGGAGACCGGACAGGGAGAGCGATTCGACATCTTCATCCTGAGCGACTCCACGGACCCGGACGTCTGGGTGACGGAGGAGGAGGCCTGGTACGACCTCTGTTCGTCGCTCGACGCCTTCGGCCGCATCTTCTACCGCAAGCGCCGATCCAACATCAAGCGCAAGAGCGGCAACGTCGCGGACTTCTGCCGCCGGTGGGGGAAAAACTACCGCTACATGATCGTCTTCGACGCGGACAGCATCATGGACGGGACGACGA
>CAZVUT010000074.1:0-12893 GCA_964630155.1 uncultured Synergistaceae bacterium | reverse complement strand
GACCACCTGCACCCCATGCAGGTACGCTAACCAGGCTGCGCTACGTCCCGGGCACCTTGGTATTCTACTCTGCCCCATGCTCGTACGTCAAGGAAAAGTCTTTCCTCACAAGAAAGATGTCTTTTCGAAAAAATCTGCGGATATGAAAAAGAAAGGCGGCTTCTCGAATGAGAAGCCGCCTTCATGGAATCACTCAGTCTTGAAGCGAAATATCGTTATGCTTCCGTCTTGACAGGTTGCTTTCCGGCTTCGGCCATCGCGCGATATGCTTCATACCGGGCTTTCGCTTCCTTGGCGGCTTTGTCGAAGAGGGTATCAGCGATCTCAGGGAAGGTCTTGACGAGCGACGAATAACGCACTTCGCTCATCAGGAACTCCTTGAAGTCGGCCTTCGGTTCTTTTGAATCCAGAATGAACGGATTCTTGCCCTCGTCGGCCAGCATCGGATTATAGCGGTACAGATGCCAGTAACCGGCTTCAACGGCCTTCTTCTCCTGCTCCTGGGATTTTCCCATGCCTGCGGCGATGCCGTGGTTGATGCAGGGAGCATAGCTGATGATAAGCGACGGCCCCTTGTAGGCCTCCGCTTCGGCGACGGCTTTCATAAGCTGGTTCTTGTCCGCGCCCATCGCAACCTGGGCTACGTAGACGTACCCGTAGGTCATAGCGATACGGCCAAGGTCCTTTTTCTTGACGCGTTTCCCTGCGGCGGTGAATTTCGCCACCGCAGCGGTGGGAGTGGCCTTAGAGGATTGTCCGCCGGTGTTCGAGTAAACTTCCGTGTCGAACACGAATACGTTGACATCTTCTCCGGAGGCAAGGACGTGGTCCAGTCCGCCGAAGCCGATATCATAGGCCCATCCGTCGCCGCCGAAGATCCACACGGACTTCTTCGCGAGGTAATCCTTGCGCCTGGCGATATCGCTGAGCAGCGCGTTGGCTTCCGAGCCGAGATCACGTCCGACGATGGAAAGGACCTTTTCGGCCGCGGCTTTGGACTTTTCACCGTCGTCCTTCGATGCTTTCCACTCATTCAGAATTGCCTTGACATCCTCGGGGATGTTCATCGAGAGGAGCTTGTCAACGGAGTCGACGATATATCCGACTTCCGTATCGACTGTCAGGCGCATGCCGTAGCCGTATTCCGCGTTGTCCTCGAAGAGAGAATTCGCCCATGCGGGGCCCTGTCCCTTCGGGTTCTTGCAATAGGGCATGCTGGGGGCGGAACCGCCCCATATCGACGAACAACCGGTGGCCTGTGCGAGGATCATATGGTCGCCGTACAGCTGGGTGATGAGTTTCGCGTACGGAGTTTCGCCGCAACCTGCACAGGCGCCGGAGAATTCCACGAGCGGCTGGCAAAACTGACTTCCCTTGACAGTAAACTTGTTCATCAGGGAGGACTTCTCGTTGACCTTCAAGGCGTATTCCCAGTTGCAGGTTTCTTTCTCGACCTGAGAAGCGAGCGGTTTCATTCCGAGCGCGCTGACGGGGCAGATATCGGCGCAATTGCCGCATCCCATGCAATCGAGCGTGTCGACCTGCATCTTGAACTTCAGGCCGGCGAGCTCCTTTCCTTTTGCCTCCACGGCGCCGAAGTTGGCAGGTGCAGCAGCAGCTTCAGTCGCATCGAGAAGAACGGGACGAATTGCGGCATGCGGACAGACCATGGCGCACTGGTTGCACTGAATGCACTTGGTCGCCTGCCATTCGGGGACGGTGATGGCGACGCCGCGTTTTTCGTATGCCGATGTCCCGGACGGGAAGCTGCCGTCCTCACGGCCGAGGAATGCGCTGACAGGAAGCGAATCGCCATCCTGGGCATTGATCGGCATGCAGACTTCACGGATGAAAGCGGGGATTTCGGCCTTCGAGGCGCAGCTGCATCCGCAGCTGCATTCGTCCTTTGCATCCTTCCAGGCGGCGGGAACGTCAATCTTGACCATGGCGTTGACGCCCTTGTCGATCGATTCCTCGTTCATCGCGACGATCTTGTCGCCCTTCTTGCCGTACGTATGGCGGATGGCGTCTTTCATGTAACGAACGGCTTCTTCGATGGGGATTACATCGGCGAGCTTGAAGAACGCAGCCTGGAGAATCGAGTTGATTCTGTTGCCGAGGCCGATGCTTTCCGCAATTTCGACGCCGTCGATGATGTAGAAACGAATCTGTTTTTCGGCCAGTGTTCGCTTGAGCCTGGCGGGAAGATTGGCCTCAAGCTCGGCGATGGTCTTCCACTGGGTGTTGAGAAGGAAGGCTCCACCCTTCTTGATGCCCGCCGTGACATCGTAGAGGGAAACGTATTCCTGTTTGTGGCAGGCGATAAAATCGGCTTCGTCGATGAGATATGTCGATTTGATCGGCTGTTTTCCGAAACGGAGGTGGGAGATCGTGACGCCGCCGGATTTCTTGGAATCGTACGCAAAGTAGCCCTGGGCGTACATGTCCGTCTCGTCGCCGATGATCTTGATCGAGTTCTTGTTTGCGCCGACCGTGCCGTCGGAACCGAATCCCCAGAACTTGCAGCGAATCGTTCCGGCCGGAGCCGCGACGATCTTCTCGCAGGGGGGAAGCGACGTATCGGTAACATCGTCGACGATGCCGATCGTGAAATGGTCCTTCGGCTGGAAGAGTTTTAGGTTGTCGAAAACGGCCTTGATCTGGTCGGGGGTGGTATCCTTCGAGCCGAGGCCGTATCGTCCGCCTACGATGATTGGTGCGTTCGGCTTGTCGTAGAAGAGCGTCTTGACATCTTCATAAAGCGGTTCGCCGAGGGCTCCGGGTTCCTTGCAGCGGTCGAGAACGGCGATCGCCTGAACGGTCGCCGGAAGAACGCGGAAGAAAAATTTCTCAGAGAAGGGGCGATAGAGGTGGACTTCGATGAGTCCGACGCTTTCTCCCCTCTCGTTCAGGTAATCGACGACTTCCTCGGCGCACTGGCACGCGGATCCCATCACGACGATGACCCTGTCTGCATCCGGCGCGCCGTAGTAGTTGAACGGATGATACTCGCGTCCTGTGAGCTGTCTGATCTGCGCCATATATTGCTCGACGATGTCCGGGATGACCGTGTAGAAGCGATTTGCGGCTTCCTTTGCCTGGAAGAAAATGTCCGGATTCTGCGCGGTCCCCTTCTGATAGGGGTGCTCCGGATTCATCGCCTTGGCCTTGAAGCGGGCGATCGCGTCGAAATCGACGAGTTTTGCAAGGTCTTCAAAGTCAAGAACCTCAATTTTCTGGATCTCATGAGACGTCCTGAATCCGTCGAAGAAGTTCAGGAAGGGGATGCTTGCCTTAATAGCGGAAAGGTGCGAGACGGCCGTAAGGTCCATCGTTTCCTGGACGCTGCCGGATGCGAGCATTGCGAATCCGGTTCCCCGGCATGCCATGACGTCGCTGTGGTCGCCGAAAATCGAAAGCGCATGGCCGGCGATGGCGCGCGCGGTTACGTTAAAGACGCCCGGAAGAAGCTCTCCGGCCATCTTGTACATATTGGGAACCATGAGCAAAAGCCCCTGAGACGCCGTGTATGTGGTCGTAAGCGCTCCGGCGGACAGGGCTCCGTGCATTGCTCCGGCGGCTCCTGCTTCGGACTGAAGCTCGGCGATTCTGACGGGTTTGCCGAAAATGTTTTTGAGTCCGTGAGAAGCCCATTCATCGACATATTCCGGCATCGGTGAAGACGGAGTGATGGGGTAAATCGTAGCGACTTCCGTAAAAGCGTAGGAAACATGGGCCGCCGCCATGTTTCCATCCATAGTCTTCCAATGTTTGGCCATGCGTGTACCTCCTCTTTTTCTAACAAACGGGAAACCCGTTTGGTGGTAGCATTCGGCGAGTGTGTAATAATGGATTTTGTATAATTTCCTTTTTAAAAAAACGATCCACAACAATCCCTGACGCCTGCGAACATCTTAGCACAAGTGCAATGCGTGTCAATTCGGACGTACCGCGAGGTGCGATATAATAAATTCGATAGCTTTTTCGGCTCGAACGGAGGATCGCGCACCATGAGGAGATTGGGAGATATCGTTATTCAGCCCGCGAAAACGGGACTATCCATGTCCGGGCGAAACGGGTCCGCCGAAAATATACTGGTGGAACTGGGATTTGGGAACGGCGAGTTTACGGAGCATCTTGCGCGAAAAAACCCCGATTCTCTGGTGTTCGGAATCGAAGTTTCGCGGAGTTGCGTCCTGAAGGCGGCGGTTCGCGCGTCACGACATTCCATTCCGAATATGTACGTCATGTGCGGGGATGCGCGTTTTCTGCTGCGCGAATGTTTTTCGGACGACAGCATACGGAAGGTGTATATGAATTTCCCGTGCCCGTGGCCGAAATCGCGTCACGAAAAGCGACGTTTGACGGGAACAGGTTTCGCCCAGGATCTTGTCTCGGTCTTGAAGCTGCATGGCGAATATGAACTGACGACCGATGTCGAAAAATTCGCCGTTGAAATGGCCGATTCCCTTGCGGGCGGTGCAGCGCTTGAGGTGAAGATGGCGCGGCGAACGGAAGAGCGTTCCGTTACGACGAAATACGAACGGAAGTGGCTTGCGATGGGGCGGTCGATTTTCGTTCTGAACGCCCGGAAGACGACTCAGGAGACAACGAAAAGAATTTCTCTCGGGGAGGATTTGGATATGCACGCTCGCTTTCGGGGCCCGCTTCCTGTGCTGGCTTTGTGGAAAGAATTCGACGGGCAGGGAGGGACGCTCCCAGACGGACTCTGGGTATACAGAAACGCGTTCCAGTCGGAGGACGGAATAATCCTTCTCGAGACGATCGCCATCGACCAGGGATTCGAGCAGAAATACCGTCTTCGGATTTTTTCCGAGGACAACCGGGGAATCGTCAAGATCGATCCGTATTCATTCCCTTTCATTACGCCGGCCGTGCGGAAATCCGTCGAGGACCTCGCATCACGGCTTGAGGGCTCGTGTAGCGGATCCGGCGAATCGGGCGACTGCGCGGGAAACGAACGGGATCTGCCATGAAGGAAGTTCGCCCGACAACAGGAAAGGTCCTTCAGGCCGTCTTCAGCATTCTCGGAAACCTGGAGGGAAAGAGCTTTCTGGATCTTTTCTCCGGAACGGGGCGGATTTCGCTGGCGGCATGGGAGAGAGGCGCAAAACCCGTTGTCGCCGTCGAAGCTTTGCGGGAACGCGCCCGGGATATCAAGAACAACGCGCCGGAAAGCCCGGACGATTCGTTTGTCGTCCTCTCTCTGGATGTGCGTCGGTGTTTCTCATGGCTGCTTCGCCGAAACTACCGTTTCGATGTCATATTCGCGGATCCTCCGTACGAGTCCGGACTTGTCGCCGAAACGCTTTCTCTCGTCGGCAAGAACGCGGGAATCTGTTCGGCGGATTGTCTCTTTATCATCGAACGATCCGTGCGTGAACCGATCGCCGGAGATCCTCCCGAAGGATTCGTTCTGTCCGACGAACGCACATACGGCGAAAGCGCAGTGTCGTTTTTCCGCCTGAGGGGGAGTGTCTCGTGAAACGGGAAGTTCGGGCTGTTTACCCCGGTTCGTTCGATCCGATCACGAACGGACACGTCTATATTGCGGAACGTGCGGCGGCTCTGTTTGACGAACTGCTTGTGAGCATTCTTTTGAATCCCCAGAAGAAGGCGAGCTTCAGCGTCGAAGAGCGCCAGCACATGACGAGAGAGGCGCTCAGCCACCTCCCCAACGTGCGTGTGACGGCCTTTGAGGGGTTGCTTGTGGATTATCTGCGGCGGGAACAGAGCCGGATCATCATACGGGGACTGCGCGCTCTTTCGGATTTCGAATATGAATTCCAGCTGGCGCTGATGAACCGGCAGCTCGCTCCGGAGATAGAAACGCTGTTTATCGTGACGGAAGCCAGGTATTCGTATCTCTCGAGCCATGCGGTCAAGGACGTCTTCGCGTTTGGAGGATCCGTGCAGGATATGGTGCCCCCGGGAGTTTTCAGACGTCTCCGGGAAAGATTTCCGAATCCGAAGAGGGAAAAGATTTAGGGATGCTCCTTGCGGATTTCTCCGAAAGCGGGGCTGGGAAGCAAGGCTTCCCAAAGAATCGACGACCGCTGTTCAAAATCGAGGAGATCTCTTTCCGCGGCGCTTTTTCTATAGGACCATCGCGACAGCATGGGCAGGGCGGCTGTGTGTCTCATTCGCGCAAGCGCTTTCCTGCCTTCTTCGGTGTATCCAAGGATTCGGATATACTGCGGTCCGGATTTCTGGAAACGGAGATTCGCAGTGTGCGTGAGTCCAAGGAGTATGTGCAGAAGCGTGCGCCGTATTCTGCTTCGTGCATACCTGCGGGTCGTACACGCGGAAACGAGATCTTCAAACGAACCGGAACGTTCTTTTTCCTGCAGGATTCGGTTTTCGATCCCTTCGCTGATTCCTGCGAAGGCGCGGAGCGATTCGGCCGTTTCCCGCGACAGGATAATCCGCGTGATCCGCCAGAGTCTTTCGGAAGAACTGCATATTCTTCCCTTGCGTTCTTCTTCGACAAGCACATCGTACGCGAATTCCGGAACGCCGTGTCGGACATCCTCCGGGGAATCTCTTCGCAAGAGGGCGTTTCGCAGCGCTCCCGCGCTCGGCATGTCGTTTTCCAGAGAGGCGCTCCTGTGGGGGCTGCCGGTTCGCTGGACCGGAAAAAGCCGGATCGGATATTGCCGCTCCGCGATGCGTTTCGCATATTCGAGCGCAAGAATGTCGTTGGATCCGGAAAAGAACGAATCGTCCACGGAACATGCGACTTGAAGCGCGAGGGCTCGCGCCCTCGGGAACGAATGCCCTTCGTCAAGGAATTGTCGGAGCGCGGCCTTGAAAGCATCGGGTTCGTGAATTAGAATGTCAAGGATCTGAGTCATATCCTGTCCCGGAGTCTCCATCCCGAAAGAAATATGCGAAACGATACCTGTCGCTGCAAGCAAATCGACAGCCGCGGAAGCGAAGATTCCGGCGTTTTGGCAGGAAAAGGCGGAGGGAAGCTGTATCACGATATCCGCTCCTCCAAGGAGCGCCATCTTCGATCGGGCGACGGGAGAGCAGATGGCCGGCTCCCCGCGTTGTGTGAAATACGATGAGAGAACGACGATAACGACATCGGCGCGGAGAGAATCCCGGATCTTTTTCAGATGATACAGGTGACCTTTGTGGAACGGATTATATTCCGCAATGACGCCGACAATCGGACCGGACATAGGTGGACCCACTCTCCAGAAAGGGAATGAACGTACGATACGATGACGGAACATCACCGTCAAGGAAAAGGGAGGAAATGGTATGAAAGTTCTTGTTTTGAATTGCGGAAGTTCGTCGCTGAAGTATCAGCTTTTCTCGATGACGAACGAGGATGTCCTGGCGAAGGGACTTGTCGAAAGAATCGGCATCGAAGGATCCCGGATCAAACATTCCAAAACCGGAATGGATGCCGTAACGATCAATGCGACGATCCCGAATCACAAGGTCGCCATCCGTATGGTTCTTGACGCGCTTCTGGACGCGTCCCACGGAGTGATCGCATCGCTTGACGAGCTGAAAGCGGTGGGACACAGGGTCGTGCATGGGGGAGAAAAATTCGCGGGATCCGTTCTCATCAACCATGAAGTCATCGCCGCCCTGCAGGAGTGTGTTCCGCTTGCCCCATTGCACAACCCGGCGAATCTCATGGGAATCGAAGCCATGACGGACGTCCTCCCGAATATTCCGCAGGTTGGCGTCTTCGATACGGCGTTCCATCAGACGATGCCCAGCCATGCGTACATGTACGGGGTCCCGTATCACTATTACGAGAAGTACCGGGTTCGCCGATACGGCTTTCACGGCACGAGCCATTACTATGTGTCGCAAAGAACTGCGGAGTTGCTCGGAAAGCCGGTCGATCACCTGAAAATCGTTACGTGCCATCTTGGGAACGGAAGTTCCGTAACAGCCGTCAAGAATGGACACTCCATCGATACGAGCATGGGATTCAGCCCTCTTCCGGGCGTCATTATGGGGACAAGGTGCGGGGATGTCGACCCGACGCTGCTGTTTTATCTGGCCGAACAGGAAGGTCTTGATTCCAAGGCGTTGGCGCACATCCTGAACAAGGAGAGCGGCATTCAGGGCATTTCCGGCGTGAGCAGCGATCTTCGAGACGTCGAGGAGGCCGCTGCGGCCGGCAATTCCCGGGCGAAGCTCGCCGAAGAAATGTTGTACTACGGCATCAGGAAGTATATCGGGGCCTATGCCGCAGCCATGGGCGGAATCGACGCGCTGGTCTTCACCGCCGGGATCGGAGAGAACAGCATCGCTGCACGGGAAAAGATTTGCGCCGGGCTTGAATTTCTCGGAATCAGGATCGATGCCGAGAAGAACAAGGTCCGGGGGAAAGAGCGGATAGTCAGCTCCGATGACGCGAGCGTTTTCGTCCTCGTTGTCCCGACGAATGAGGAACTCGTCATAGCCCGGGACACAAAGCGAATCATCGACCGATAGACGAACGGAGCCCTCTTTTTGTTCGGAATTGATTCGTTTGTCGTGACCGTTCCCTCTGCCGAAGAACGCGAAATCCGTTTTTCGGCGGTGATTTCTGTTGAAAACTGCATCTCCTGTTACGGCCTTGAATATATTCTCGCAGAACCCGTGAATGTCTCGGGTTCTCTCTCCCGACAGGGGAAAGGTGTTTTTCTGAGTCTTTCCCTGAAAGGGGAGGTGCAGACGTGCTGTACGCGCTGTCTTGATCCTTTGCGTATTGCATTTGATGAGGTTTTCCTGTATCTTTTCTCAGCGAGTCAGAATACTGAACATCCTTCTGAACAGGATGACAGCGATTTGGAATATCTGATCGTTGACGTTCCTTCTCTGGAACAAACGTTGGATATCACGGAACAAGTATGGGAAAGCCTCATATTGAGTCTTCCCCAGAATCCGAAATGCAGGGAAGAATGTCTTGGTTTGTGTCCTTTCTGCGGAAAAAAGCTCGAAAGCGGCGGGTGCGATTGCATCGCTTCCTTGCAAGACGAGAAACAAACGGGTTTTTCCGTGTTGAAGGACATTCTCTCGGACGATAGTTGAGTCGAACGGTAAGGGGGGAGAAACTATGGCGGTTCCGAAAAGGCGTGTATCTCATTCTCGGACTCATAAGAGAAAGTCGGAGTATATCAATAGCATTATCGGACCTCAGACGACAACATGTCCTCACTGCGGCGAAGTGGTGATGACGTATCGCGCCTGCCCCGAATGCGGGTATTACAGAGGCAGAAAGGTTGTGTCTGTCGCGGCGGATGCGGAAGCGAAAAAAGAATAACGCATATATTGTGTCTCATGGAGGCGGAGGATTTTCCTCTGCCTCCTTTTTTGTTTGCCGGACTTGACCGGCTTCAAATGAATAACTATACTTACCAAGTATCCAGACCAGTTATTAGTATCAGGTGCTAAGCGGAGGCGGTGCGACATAAAGAATATGAAAAAGCAGCGCCAGGACCGACTCCTGAAGTTGCTTGAGCAAAATCCCCTTGTGACGGATGAAGAATTGGCCGGTATTCTCAAATCCAGCGTCAGCACCATCAGACTGGACCGGGCGGTTCTTGCGATCCCGGAACTCAGGGAAAGAATGCGCCGTATGGCCCAGAAGGCTTCGAGCCGATTGCGGTCGCTCAAGGAAGAGGAGATTGTCGGAGATCTTCTCGAACTTGAGCCGAACCGCTGGGCTCTATCGGCGCTTCAGACGAGGAAAGACATGGCTTTTCGGCATACCGATGCGCTCTGCGACCATTACGTATATGCTCAGGCCAGTTCCATCGCCATTGCAGTCGTCGAGGCCGACTTTGTGATGATCGACTCGATGCGCGGGCAGTACAAGCAGCGGCCGAAGATCGGAGACGTCCTTCTGGCGCGGGCGAAGGTCGGAATCCATAAGGAAGACAAATATATTGTCAGCGTACGGACGAGAGTTGGAGAAAAGGAAATATTCGTAGGGCGCTTTATTGCTGCGGTCATTCATTCCGGCGTGTCTACGGAGTGACGCGGAGGATCGAGGGGGGAAATTATGCTGCTTGCAGTTGATGCCATGGGTGGCGATAATGCGCCGCTCGAAATCTGTCGCGGAGCCATCCAGGCCTGTAATACACACACCGGACTGGCGGTTGTTCTGGTTGGAAATAAAAACGAACTGGATCCTATTCTTGAAAAAGAGACGTCCATACCGCGGGATCGCGTTCACGTGCTGCATGCGGAAGAATCCATAGCAATGGATGAACATCCCACGATCGCCATACGCAAGAAACGTCGCTCCAGCCTTCGGATAGCAATGGAGATGGTGCGTTCCGGCGAAGCGAAAGGGCTTGTTTCCGCGGGGAATACCGGAGCGATTGTCGCTGGCGGCGTTCTCGTCGTCGGTCGGATCCACGGAATCGACCGACCGGGGTTTGGCGTCGCATTGCCGACGCTCCACAAGCCGACATTTCTTCTCGATGTCGGCGCGACCGTGCGATCGAAACCCATAAACCTCTATCAGTTCGCCCTGATGGGAAATGTGTATATGAAAACCATGCTCGGTGTGAAGACGCCGAAGGTAGCGCTTCTCTCAAACGGATCTGAAGAGATCAAGGGCGATGACGTCGTCGCCGAAGCGCGCGAACTTCTGTCCCGAAGCACCCTTGATTTTTCCGGGTATGTCGAGGGAGACGACATACCCTACAGTCGGGCCGATGTCATTGTCTGCGACGGTTTTTCAGGGAATATGGTCTTGAAATTCGCTGAAGGCCTGATGCATGCGGTCTATGAAATCGTTGAAGAAGAGCTGCATCACCGTCTCTTTGCGAAGATGGGCATGCTTTTTATGATTCCGATGATGAAAACTCTTTGGCGGCGTTTCAATTACGAAAGATACGGCGGAACGCCTTTGCTCGGGGTCAACGGCGCTGTCGTAAAGGCGCACGGACGCTCCAAGGCCGACGCTATTGCTTCCGCTCTTTCCGTGACTATGGATTTTGTTGGCAAGAACGGCGTCGCTCTCATTCGCGAAGAGTTGGGACAGGAGAACTCGTGAGATGGCGAAAATCCTCGGGAAGCAGGTGACGATACGCGGTTCCGGTTTTTTCGTTCCCGCTCGGGTTGTCAACAATGAAGAATTGTCGCGGACTCTGGATACGACGGATACATGGATTCAGGAACGAACAGGAATTCGGGAGCGCCGAGTGGCTGCGGAGGACGAGAACACCAGCGATCTCGCATGCAGGGCGGCAAGGACTGCTCTCGAGAATGCGGGAGTCGCTCCGTGCGACGTTGACATGATCATCGTTGCGACGAATTCTCCGGATACGCTCTTTCCGGGCGTCGCGCCCCGCGTGCAGGATATGCTGGGAGCGACGCGGGCAGGTGCGTGCGACGTCCAGTCCGGATGCACCGGAAGCGTGTACGCGCTCACGATGGCTATCGCCGGCGTCTCTTCGGGTCTCTGGAAGAATGTCGTCGTTATCGGAGCGGAGATTATCTCGAGGATAGTCGACTGGAGCGACAGAAAGACAAGCGTCCTTTTCGGCGACGGATCGGGTGCTCTGGTCCTTGGCGAAGGCGGGGAAGGACTGGGACGGTTTGTTTCCGCCGATCTGAAATCTGATGGCTCAAAACATGATTTTATCGTTCTCCCTGCGGGAATGACGGGTATGCCGGCGTCGGAAGAGACCGTCAGAAAAGGCCTCCACTATGTTTCGATGAAAGGAAACGACGTCTTTCGCTTTGCCAATAAAATTCTGCCCGATTTTCTCAGAAGTTTTCTTGCAGAGGCGGATATCGGGCCGAAGGATATTCAATGGTGGCTTCTGCATCAGGCGAACTTGCGCATTATCGAAAGCATTCTTTCGAAGCTTGACGTTTCGTCCGACAAGGCCATCATAAACCTTTCGCGGTATGGAAACACGTCTGCCGCTTCGATTTTCATCGCGCTCGCCGAGTTTCTTCAAAATCAGAGCTTTGCAAAGGGAGACAGAATCGTGCTCTCCGCTTTCGGAGCAGGTATGACCTATGGAGCTATTCTCTATGAAGCATGAGGTGAAATCTATGAGCTGGAACAGCAGGATCACGCGTCTGTTGGCGATCGAATATCCCATACTTCAGGGCGGAATGGCCTGGGTGGCGAATGCCGAACTCGCGGCCGCCGTCAGCAACGCGGGAGGCCTTGGGATTATCGCGGCTTCCAACATGCCGCCGGATCTTCTTGACGAGCAGTTGCACAAGATCCGTACGATGACATCCAGGCCCTTCGGACTCAATATCATGCTGATGTCTCCTACTGTCGATGCGGCGCTGGATCTTGCACAGCGGCACAGGGTTCCGGTTGTGACGACAGGCGCCGGGAGCCCCGGAAAGGTGCTTGAGCGTCTGAAACCGCTCGGCACGATCGTCATTCCTGTTATTGCCTCCGTCGCCCAGGCGAAAAGAGTCGAAAAACAGGGGGCTGACGCGGTCGTGGCGGAAGGAATGGAAGCGGGCGGGCACATCGGAGAGCTTACGACGATGGTCCTGGTTCCGCAGGTTGCTGACGCCGTGGAGATTCCGGTCATCGCTGCGGGCGGAATCGCCGACGGCAGGGGCGTCGCCGCGAGCTTCGCTCTCGGAGCGGAAGGAGTTCAGGTCGGAACCCGTTTCGTCTGTTCAACGGAAGCGACGGTGCATATGAACTATAAAGACGCGATTCTAAAGGCCCGCGATCGCAGCAACGTCATTACGGGCGGCAAAACGGGACATCCGGTTCGATGCCTGAAGAACAAACTGACTCTTGAGTTCGACGAACTGGACAAACGCAACGCTTCCGCAGAAGAGTACGAAGCTCTGGGAACAGGTAGACTTCGTTCCGCCGTAGTCGACGGGGATGTCGAATGGGGCTCCGTTATGGCCGGACA
>CAZVUT010000073.1:0-13049 GCA_964630155.1 uncultured Synergistaceae bacterium | reverse complement strand
CGCCGCGATGGGCGGCACGCCGACCGACCTGCCCTGGTCCGAGGTCTATCCCGGATTGCAGCAGAAGGTCATCGACGGCTGCGAGGCGCAGTATCCCGCGGTCGTGGGCGCGCACCTCGAAGAGGTCGTCAAGTATGTGACCAAGACGGGACACTTCCAGCTGCTCACCTGCATGGTCGTGGGCAAGAAATTCTTCGACTCCCTTCCCGCCGATCTCCAGAAGATGCTCGAAGAGGAGTCCGTGAAGGCCGGAGACTTCGCCTCGAAGCTCACGCTGGACGGCATCCCGAAGTACGAAGAGACGATGAAGAAGGCCGGCGTCAACGTGGTCGAGATCGACACGACGCCGTTCAAACAGGCCACCGAAGCGGTCTACGAGAAGCTCGGCTATAAGGATCTGCGCGAGCAGGTCCGGAAGATCCTCGCGAAGTAACGAAAACCGGCGAGGCGCCCCGCCGATTGCGCCGGGCGCCTCAGCCTTCATGTTCCGTACGATATTCCGGAAGGGGAGGAACGCATGTCCTCACTGAATGCCCGGCTCATCCGCATCGAAGAGACGGCGGCGCGCGTGCTGCTCGCGGCTATCGTCGTTCTCGTCTTTCTCGCGGCGCTCACGCGCTGGTTCGACTACCCGATCATCTGGTCGATCGACATCGCCCAGCTCTTCTTCGGCTGGATCTGCTTCCTCGGCGCCGACACGGCGTTGCGGCAGGGCCGCCACATCGGAATGGACGTCCTCATCCGCCTGTTCCCCGACCGTTTCCAGCGCACCGTCGGCTTTTTCCTGGACATCCTGTCAATCGTATTTCTCGTCATCGTGATCTACTACGGATTCAAGCTCTCGATCATCAACTGGGAGCGGCGCTTCAACACGATAGAGGTCAGCTATTCGCTCGCGACGCTGAGCGTTCCGGTCGGATGCCTGCTGATGCTCCGGACGATGCTCTCCCGGATGATGTTCGCTCGCCGCGAAGCGCCGGCCCCCGTCGACGACTCGGGCAACCCGCCCGCAGGAAGCTGGTGACGCGCGATGCTCGCGATGGGAATCGTCTTCACGCTGCTGCTCCTCGCCGGAATGCCGATCGCGTTCACGATCGGAATTTCCGGGATCGTCTTCTTCGTCGTCGAACCCTTCATGCCGTTTGAAGTCGCGGTCCAGAAGATGATCAGCTCGACGCAGTCCTTTCCGCTGCTGGCCGTGCCGTTCTTCGTGATGGCGGGCAACCTCATGAACGCGACCGGAATCACGACGCGCCTGATCCGCTTCGCCCACGTCCTCACGGGGCACATGATCGGCGGGCTCGCGCAGGTCAGCGTCGTCCTGAGCACGCTCATGGGCGGAATCTCCGGGTCGGCCGTCGCGGACGCCGCGATGGAGTCGCGGCTGCTTGGGCCCTCGATGCTCAAGGCCGGCTACTCGAAGGGCTACGCGGCCGCCGTCATCGCGCTGACGTCGCTGATCACCGCGACGATCCCGCCGAGCATCGGTTTCATCCTCTACGGCTTCGTCGGAGAGGTGTCGATCGGGCGGCTCTTCATAGCGGGAATCATCCCGGGGCTGCTCATGATGGTGATCCTCATGATCACGTCGTACTTCACGGCGAAAAGCCGCGGCTACGGCTCGGCGCGTCCGACGCGGGCGACCGGCGCGGAGGTGTGGACGGAACTCAAGTCGAGCTACCTCGCGCTGCTCTTCCCGCTCATCCTGATCGTCGGGATCCGATTCGGCCTCTTCACGCCGTCCGAGGCGGGGGCCTTCGCGGTCGTCTACGCGTTCGTCATCGGAAAATTCGTCTACAAGGAGCTGACCTGGGCGACGCTCCGCGAAGTCCTGAACCAGACCGTCATCGACAACGGCGTCATCATGTTCATCATCACCTGTTCGGGAATCTTCGGGTATGCTATCGTATACAACAGGCTGCCGCAGGCGCTCGCGATGCTGCTTACGGGGATCACGCAGAACCCGTCCCTTCTGCTGCTCATGATCCTGAGCTTCCTGTTCGTCGCCGGGATGTTCATGGAGGCGACCGTCAACACGCTGCTGCTTACGCCGATCTTCCTTCCGATCATGCGGACGGCCGGGGTCGACCCGGTCCACTTCGGCGTGCTCATGATGACGATGGTCACGATGGGGGGGATGACGCCGCCGGTCGGCGTCGCAATGTACACGACATGTTCGCTTCTTGACTGTCCCACGGGGGAATACGTCCGGGACTCGGTCCCGTTCGTCGTCGCGATTCTGATCGAAGTCGCGATCCTGGCGTTCTTCCCGTCGATTTCGCTGTTCCTGCCGAATCTCGTCTATGGCGGGTAGAGAGGGGGCCGATCCGCGGATGAACGGGCTCGTCTCCGTCCCCCGCGAAAACGGGGAAACCGCGAGCGGCTGGGTCTACAGGACGCTGCTCCACAATCTGGTCGGGCTCGTGCTTTCGCCGGGGATGCCCGTCTCGGAAAAGACCATCGGGGATTCGCTCGGCCTGAGCCGGACGCCGGTCCGCGAAGCGTTCATCCGCCTGAACCGCGACCATTTCATCGACATCCTGCCCCAGAAGGGGAGCTACGTGTCGAAGATCGACCCGGTCTTCATCGAGGAGGCCCGCTTTCTGCGCCTCTGCGTCGAGAAGGAGGTCATCGCGCGCGCGTGCGTCTCCTTTTGCCCCGAGACGATGATCTCCCTGCGCGCGAACCTGCAGAAACAGGATCTCGCCGTGCTCAACGGCGACCCGCAGAAGTTCATGGATCTCGACGACGAGTTCCACTTCCTGATCCTCCGGGGCGTGGGGCGCGAGACGATCTGGCGGCTGATCCGGGCGACCAGCGTCCACTTCGACCGGATCCGGCTGCTCAACCTCACACGGCGGGCAGACTGGGACGAGATCGTGAGCCGGCACCGCGGCATCGCGGACGCGATCGAACGTCATGACGGCGGTTCGGCCGTATCGGACATCGAACATCACCTGAGCAACGTGCTCGACGACATCGAGCAGCTCAAGGGGCTGTTCCCGGACTATTTCGTATGAAGCACCGGAAAGGGGCGCTGCCCGCATGAAACTCGGAATGGTTTTCTACCGGCACCAGGCGACGGAGGAGTACCTGCGCTACGCGAGGCAGCTCGGCTGCACGCACGTGGTGCTTCACCTCACGGACTACTTCCATAAGGAAAACGCGGCGCAGGGGACCGACAACCAACCCGTCGGCGACCGCGACGGATGGGGCGTCACCCGGAACCGGACCGTCTGGACGACGGACGAACTGCTCGCGATCAAACGAACCGTCGAAGACGCAGGGCTCGTCTGGGAGGCCATCGAGAACTTCGACCCCGGCTTCTGGTACGACGTCCTGCTTGACGGACCGGAGCGCGACGCGCAGATGGAGGGGCTCAAAACCCTCATCCGGAACATGGGCGAAGTCGGAATCCCGGTCATGGGCTACAACTTCAGCCTCGCGGGCGTCGCGGGGCGGATGACCGGTCCGCAGGGGCGCGGCGGCGCGGAAACCGTCATTATCGACGGGCGCACCGACGAGCCGCCCATTCCGCGCGGCATGGTCTGGAACATGATCTACGACCCCGAGAACTTTGGAAAAGGCGTTCTGCCGCCGACGAGTTCCGAACAGCTCTGGGACCGCTTCGCGCGGTTCCTGAAGGAGATCGTCCCGGTCGCGGAGCGGTCGGGCGTCGCGATGGCGCTCCATCCCGACGATCCTCCGTTCGATACGGTCCGCGGAACGCCGCGCCTCGTCTACCGGATCCCGCTCTACCGGAAGGTCCTCGACATCGTCCCGAGCGCGTCGAACGGCATCGAGTGCTGCGTGGGCACGCTCGGCGAGATGGAGGGCGACGACGACCTCTACGAATGGCTGGCGAAGTACGCGGCCGAAGGCGCAATCAAGTACGTCCACCTGCGGAACATCCGCGGAAAGGTGCCGCACTTCGTGGAGACGTTCCTCGACGAGGGCGACATCGACATCCTGCGCGTCGTCCGTGTGCTTGCCGACAACGGCTTCGACGGCGTCGTCATCCCGGACCACTCGCCGCTCGTGAGCTGCGACACGCCCTGGCTCACGGGGATGGCCTACGCGCTGGGCTACATCCGGTCTGCGATGCAGGCCGCCGAGCGCGGCTGCACGATCCCCGACGCGCGGGGGAAATAGGGCCCCGGTCCGAAAGGAACGAAACGGCGCCCCGGATTGTCCGGGGCGCTTTTTTTCGCCGACGCCGCCGCGCGCGTCAGCGGGGCAGTTCCGACACGGGCGGCAGCGGCTTGATGAAGTTCTGCGCGAGGCTGTACGTGTACGCCCCCTGGCACGGGATCAGCAGGCGGTCGCCGGTTCGGAGCCCGTCGCCGAAGTACGAGAAGCCGAAGATGTCGTGCGGCGTGCACAGCGAGCCGAAGATCCGACAGGGGCGCTCGATCGTCGAGGGGCGCGTCAGGTTGATGACGGGGCAGTAGTCGCTCTCGAAGCGCTCCCAGCCGACCGCGTTCGTCCCGGCGTCGACGACCGCGAGATCCGGCCCCTTGACGTCCGTCACCGAAAGCAGCAGGTGCATCGCCTCGTCGCAGATCCAGCGCCCCGGTTCGAAGCAGATCCGGCCGATGCGGCGGAGCGACGAACGCCTCCCGATCGCCGCCGCGATCTCCCGGGCGTAGTCGTCGAGCGGCGCGGCCGGGACGAGCCGGTGGACGAGCGGGTCCGGCGACGGCGCGTCATCGCGGAGCCATTCGCCGCGCTCCGGCCAGTATCCGCCGCCGACGTCGAGGAAAGAAAGGCGCGCGAGGTCCTCCGGCGGGAGCGTGTCGAGAATTCCCCCCAGCGTCGCCAGAAAATCGCATTGCGCTCGCGGCGACATGTTCCAGCTCGTGTGGAACTGGAGCCCTTCGAGCCGCACTCGGCCGCACGATCGCGCCTCCCGGAGGAAGCGCGGCAGCTCGCCCGGCGGGACGCCGAACTTTCCCCACAGGCCCGCGGGGTCGGTCGACACGCGGACGCCCGCGCGGACCTCGCGTCCCGCGGCGGCGATGCGTCCGAGCCGTTCGAGTTCTCCGAAGCCGTCGAGAAGGACCGTGACGCGATCCGCGTGCTCCGCGGCGAGGCGCAGCTCCGCGTCGGTCTTCCCCGGGCCGCTGAAGACGACGTCGCGCGCGCCGAGACGGAAGGCGGCTTCGAGTTCCGGCGCGCCGGACGCGTCGAGCCCGAACCCGGCGCCGAGAAGGATGTCGAGCAGGCGGGGGCAGGAGTTGCTCTTCATCGCGAAGTAAAATGCGCAGTCGGACAGCGTCGCCATGAACGTCCTGCGAAAGGCGTCCGCCCGCGCCCGCAGCGCGTCCGCGTCCAGCAGCCAGGCCGCCCCGTCCGACGGGACCGCGAGGAAGCGCTCGCGCTGCGCGAGGTATCGGCGCACGAACCGTTCGAGATCCGCGTCGGGAAGCCTCATCCGCCGACCTCCGCGCTCCAGAGCGACGCGAGTTCCGCCGCCTGCCCGTCGGGGTCGCCGTCGTCGAGCCGCGCGACGGCCCACCCGAGAATCCGGGAGTCGTAGTCCTCCGGCGGCAGGACGATCCGGTGTCCCGGTTCCCGGAGTCCGCCGATTTCGAGAACCCGGCGGTCCCGTTTCAGAAGGTCCGTCGAGATCCCGCGCAGGATGCCGCCCGTCCGGGCGATCAGGCGCAGTCCGAGGAAGAACGGGCCCCCCTCGCGCCATTCGCCGCGGACGGGAAATCCCCGGGCGAACCGGAGTTCCTCGAGGAGCACGTCGACGCCGCGCGCCGCGCGGAGCAACTGCGGGAGGCAGTCTCCTCCCGGACGGGGCGCAAGCTCCAGAAGAACCGGAATTCCGTCGCGGACGATGAAGTCGATCATGCAGAACCCGTTCGCGATTCCGAGCGCGGCCGCGCTCCGGCGAAGGGTTTCGGAAAAGTCCGTCCGGTCCTGCTGTTCGGGCATTCGCGGACACAGGAGGTACCCCGTCGTCTCGCCGAAGGGGCCGCCGGGGAGCGCGACCTTCCGCGTCAGTCGCAGAAGACGCACGTCGTCTCCGGAAACCGTGAAGTCGCAACTGTACTCCGTTCCCCGAATCCGTTCCTCCGCGACGGCGCCTCCAAGCGCCGGCCGCAGCCGCACGCCGTCGAGGACGGTCGTTGCGGCGCGACGGCACTCGTCTTCGGAATCGCAGAGGAAGACGAGTTCGCTCCCGGTCCCCCGGAGCGGCTTGAGGACGACGGCCTCCCCCCGCTCGTTCCGAAACGCGACGAGGTCGTCCGCCCCGCGGATCGGGCGGGCCTCCGGACAGGAAAGGCCGTGCTCCTTCCAGAGCCGCTTCGACCGGCGCTTGTCCCTGCTGCGGGCGACCGCGCCACGCGACGCGAAGGGGAGTCCGAGTCGTTCGGCGAGGAGCGCCGCGAGGTCCAGCGACTCGCAGTCGTAGCAGGCCATGCCCGCGGGCCGGATTCCCCATCGGTCCAGATGCTCCCGGAGCGTCCGCTGCGCGCGCTCATGGTCCGAAAGATCGCAGAGGACCTCCTCCCACGGGGCCGGGTCCGGTTCGGCCGCGCCGCTGCGGAGGAGCGGGTCGGTCAGGAAGACGGCGGCGCCGGGAGCCTCCGTCCGGATCCAGTCGATGTAATCGGGCGTCGTTCCCGCGACGACGACGGAGCTGCGCACGGCGCTCACTCCCCGATCGCGGCCGCGGGGTCGACGCGGAACAGCGGCCGTCGCGTCAGCCGGAAGCGTTCCTTCCATCCGAAGTCCCCGCTCAGGAAATCCACGAAACGAAGCCGTTCGGCGCAGGCCCGCCGGATGTGGTGGAGGTTGATGAGCTTCGCGACGCCGGGGAATTCCGGGGCCGTCCCTCCGGCAAGAAGCGTATAGCCGTCGCGGAAGACCCCTCCGATGTCGACGGCCGCGATGCGTCCTCCGACGAGGACGGTCGTCAGGCGGAGCATTCCGCTCGACCGGAGGACGTCCGCGAGGTCCTCGAAGCTCGCCTGAAAGTGCGGGTCGCGGAAGTACGAGGCCTCGCCGAACGACGCGAGGTTCATCCCGAACAGCGCGTCGAGGTCCGCGAACCGGTCGCGGCGGAACTCCACGCCCGCCGCTTCGAGGCGTCCGGTCTCTTCCGCGGTCTGCCTGCGCGTCCGCGCCGAGAGCGTCGAGCGGTAGACCTCGAAGTCGAAGCCGCAACGTTCCGGGAAGAACACGTAGTCCGTCTCGTCGGGGCGGACACGGTCGGACGGCAGCGTCCAGTCCGCGAGATACCGAAGACGCGTCGCCCCCGGCGCGCGCGCAAGAAGCGCCTCCGCGACCGACGGGCTTTCGGCCGGAATCCTGTTCTGTTCGAGCCAGGACTCACCGCGCCACGTCTCCCCCGGATAGCAGGCGAACGCGCCTCCGTCCGCCGTCCGGCTCAGGGCCAGCAGCCCGACGGCCTTTCCGTCCCGCTCCGCGACGAGAAAGTGCGGTTCCGAGCCGAAGCGGCGAGCGAAGCACTCCCGGACGGACCAGAGATCGAACAGACATTCCTGCGGTTGCAACGCGTTCCAGAGCCTGCGGCGCTCCTGCGGATCGACGACCTCCCGGATCCCGACCATTCTCCCGTCATCCCTTCGCGTGGCCCTAGGCCGCCACGCCGGGCGCCGTTCGGCGCTCCGGCGCGCAGAAGAGGACGAAGGCGGCGATCGCGGCGGGCCCCACGGCGATGATCGACGCCGTGGAGAGGGGGCCGACGCGGAGCAGCTCCGCGATTCCGACGGCTTGGACGCCGAGCGCGTTGCCGATCTGCATCCCCAGAAGGTAGACGAGCGTGCAGCGCAGAAAGCCGTCCGGCGTCGAGGCGTTCACGATCGACGCGTAGATGCTCACGCACGCGAGCCCCATGAAGACGCCCGAGGCGAAGAGCGGGAGCGCGGCGAGGAAGACGCGTCTCCCCGACAGGCAGAGCGCGAGGGCGCCCAGGGAGCAGAGCATCCCGAAGAGGGCGGCGAGCGGGACGCGCCGGAACGACCGATCCATTCGGGCCGCCCACGCGGCGCCGATAATGGTCCCGATCGCGGCCGCGAGGTTTCCGAGCGCCACGGGAAGGGGAGACTCGTCCATCTTCTGCTGGAGATAGTCGGAGAAGAAGTATTCGGACCCCACGAGCAGCAGCGAAATCGCGACCTGTTGCAGGGACATCATCGCCGCTTCGCCCCGTTTCGCGCGGTCCGTTGCGGCCGGAGCCGCGCCGATGGGCGACGCCGGGGGCGCCTGTCGGCCGTCGAGCGCGAACGCGGCCGCCGCGAGCGTGACGAGTCCGACGCATGCGTCGAGCAGGAAGAAGGCCCGCCACCCCCCGGGAGCGACGCCCGCGAAGAAGCCCCCGATCACCGGCCCCGCGATGTCGCCGACCGCCGCCCCGACCTCCCCCCAGACGAGAATCGCCATGAGGCGCGCGGAAAAGAAGCTGCTTGCGGTCCAGAGCTGTCCCACGAACGCGAGCGCGGCGCCCGCGCTCATGACGAACCGTCCCGCGAAGAACGACGGCGCGCCGGGGGCGAGGGCGCATACGCCGTTGCCTGCGGCGAAGAGGGCGAGTCCGGCGAGGAAGAGGTCCCTTGGGGACGCGGCGTTCCGGATCCGCCGGTCGAAGACGAGCGCCAGGAGGAGGACGCCGAAGAGCGGGTAGAGATAGGCCGTGATCACGTAGCCCGAAAGTTCCTCCGCAAGCCCGAGGCTCTCCGCGATGCGGGCGTTGATGACGATGACCGCGCCGACTTCCAGCGATGCGAAGGCGTCGACGAGCGCGAATGCGATGGTGTAGAAGCGGTCTTTCCGCCGGAAGTTCTCCATGGACCAATGTTCGGAGATGGCTTCCTCCTTGTCAAGACGGCGGAACAAAACATCTCCGGCGCTTTCGGAACCCCTTGACCTGGAGTAGACTCCAGGTGTTATGGTGAAGCCCGACCAGGTGGAATCCCGCGGAAAGGGAAGGGGGAGAGACGGATGATCATCGCGGAAGTGAGCAAGGCGTACGGCCTTTCGGCGGATACGCTCCGGTATTACGAACGCATCGGGCTGATTCCGCACGTCCCGCGCAATAGCGGCGGAATCCGCGTCTACGACGAAGAGTCCCGCCGATGGGTGGAGTTCGTGAAATGCATGCGCAGCGCCGGCATCGCCATCGAAACGCTGATCGAATACGTCGGCCTGTGCCGGCAGGGGGAACATACCGCCGAAGCGAGAAAGGATCTTCTGATCGAGGAACGCAGGAAGCTGGCCGAAAGAATCGCGGAGATGCAGGAAACGCTCGCGCGCCTTGACGGGAAAATCGAAGGCTACGAGAACTGCCTCGCCGCGAAGGAAAAGGAACTGACGAGACCGGATAAACGGAAAGAATCCATCCAGCCGAAGGAGAATGCGAAATGACGAAAAAACTGGGTTTCGGCCTGATGCGTCTGCCCGTCACGAACGCGGGCGATCCGGCGAGTATCGATGCGGCGGAACTGACCCGGATGGTCGACGCGTTTCTGGAGCGGGGGTTCACGTATTTCGACACCGCCTATATGTACCATAACTTCCGGAGTGAAACCGCGATCCGGGAGGCGCTCGTGAAGCGACATCCGCGCGACCGCTTTACGCTGACCTCGAAGCTGCCGACGATGTTCCTCACGGCGGAAGAGGACATGGAGCGGATCTTCAACGAGCAGCTCGAAAAATGCGGCGTGGACTACTTCGACTACTATCTGATCCACAACCTCGGCGTGTCGCATTACGCGATCGCGGAAAAATACGACAGCTTCGGGTTCGTTCGAAAGAAGAAGGAAGAGGGGAAGGTCCGGAAGACCGGATTCTCCTTTCATGACAACGCGCAGCTGCTGGATGCGATATTGACGGAGCACCCCGAAGTCGACGTGGTGCAGCTTCAGCTGAACTATCTCGACTGGAACAACGAAAGCATCCAGTCCCGAAAATGCTGGGAGGTCGCGCGGAAGCACGGCAAGCCCGTGATCGTCATGGAGCCCGTCAAGGGCGGCACGCTCGCGGCGGTTCCGGAGAGGGCCGAAAGGCTGTTCAAGAACCACAGCCCCGACATGTCGGTTCCGTCATGGGCCATTCGCTTCGCCGCGAGTCAGGCCGACGTGATGATGGTTCTCAGCGGCATGTCGAACCTGGAGCAGCTTCTCGACAACACCGGCTATATGAGGGACTTCGTCCCCCTCACAGCGGAGGAATCCGACATCGTCGAACGGGCGGCCGCGATCATCAACGAGTCGATCGCCGTCCCGTGCACGGCCTGCGAATACTGCACCGCGGGCTGCCCAAAGAATATCGCCATCCCGAAATACTTCGCGCTCTACAATGCGGAAAAGCAGTCGACGCCACATTTGTTCTCCACCCAAAAGGTGTATTACAACAACTATGCGCAGACCTACGGCAAGGCGTCGGAATGCGTCGAATGCAGGCAGTGCGAGAGGCAATGCCCGCAGCATATCGAAATCGTGAATCACCTGAAAGACGTCGCGGCGACGTTCGAGGGATAACAGAGCAGCCCGCGCCGGGCGTGGGGATTCGTTTTGGAGCGCCGTGGTCCTCTGTGAACCCGGCGCTCCGCTGCCCGAGCCGTTTGAGACGGCGCCGGCCGCGACGAAGCGTTCGACGGAAAAGACCGAATGCCCCGCCGCTCGGGATTCACTCGACGTCGAGAGGATTTCGAGGTGCGCCGGGGCTTTGCCTTTTCCGGTTCTGCACGAACTTCCGGATGTAATGGACGATCCAGACGCACAACCCCATGACGGCTATGTAATCGATGAAGAAGAACACGACCGGTTCGTCGTAGTTCCAGAAATCGAACGTGTTTTGCAACAACAGTTTTGGACCGAATTCTCTCTTGAAGAATGCGTACGCGCCATAGAGGGCGGCCGCCGTTCCCGCGACGCGCAGAAGCAGGACGCGGGAGCGATTCATGGGAGCGGTCCGCGTCGCCTTTCGCAAGGCTCCCATGATCATCTCCCAGTGCATTCCAATATGAGCGGACATGAGGATCAGTCCCCAATAGGCGGTCAGAATATGCAGCTTTCGCGCCGACAAACCGCCCTTCAGGCCGAGAGCTGCGAACACGTCGCGCGAAAGGAACACGCCGCTGACCAGAAGCGCCGGCATGACGACGCACAGCGACAGGGTGATCGCCGTATCGATGCGGCGGACTGCGTCGTATCTCCCTTTCGGAATCGCCGGATACCAGCGCAGATTCACGGCGTTGTGGACGAGAAACAGCACGAGGAGGGACACGCCCGACAGTTCATGAAGCAGATTGCCGGTCAGGGTGTACGCCATCGCGACAAGCATGAGAACCGTCATGAGCAGGTCGATGAACAGCTTGAACGCCGTCTTTCGTGTCACGGACGCACCCTCCCCGTTGTGAGGCTTCAGCGGATCATCCCGAGCTTCCGCAGCCATCCGGCCACGTCGTCTTGGGCGGATTTCACGCTCGATCCGCGGACCGCGAGCCCCTCGAGGACGGTCGCTTTCGGGCAGAGGCGGGTGATGTCCCTGACGCTTCGTCCTAGGCGGCTGCCTTCGTGCGTGCAGAAGGGGACGACGGTCTTCCCGGAGAGATCGTATTTCCCGAGGAAGGTGAAGCACGGCATCGGCATCGTGCCCCACCAGTTGGGGTAGCCCAGGAACACGACGTCGTAGGAAGCCATGTCGGCGACCTCCGCCGCAAGTTCCGGTCGTTCGTCGTTCTGCTGCTCCCGCTTTGCGACGTCCACGCACTCGGAGTACTCCGAGGGGTACGAATGGACGGCCCGGATCTCGAAGATATCGCCGCCGACCCTTTCGTGAATCTGCGTCGCGATTTCTCGCGTGTTGCCGGAATGCGAGAAATAGGCCACCAGGATCTTTTTCCCCGTCCCCTCGGCTGCGAAACAGGCGCTTCCTCCGGGAAGCGCCGCGAAAACGGACAAGATCGCCAGTGCGGACATCATCAACGGATGTTTCGTTGCGAATGTGGTGAGCGATGCGAGCGTATCGTGCATTCTTTCATTCCTCCTCCGTCATTATCGACGAACCCCTTTCTCCGCCGCGAAGGGGTCATCGGAAGGAGCCTATCACCTGGAGCGCGCTCTAGGTCAAACGTTTTTCGCTCCGCTGATTTACCGATTTCCGCACGGTTCGGGGAAACGCCCGGGATGCCCGGCTGCGGCGACGTTCGAAATGTTTTCGCCGCGCGAGCGGTGCGGCGCATGTCTTCGTCCGCAACGCACGAGGGGCCCCGCGCGTTGCGCGGGGCCCCTCCTTATGCGTCCGTTCGCAGGGCGGCGTTCGGGATCAGTCGTAGAAGACCCGGTTCTTCGGCGCTGTCGCCGGATCGTGGAAGAACGCGCCGGCGCCCTTTTCGATGATCTCCGCGTAGGCGGGGACGCCCTCGACGAGGATCGCCCGGTCGGGGTGAAGCATGTTGTGCACCTGAAGCAGCGTCGTCAGCGTCGTGACGTGCCGCGCGACGCGCTTGTCGATCGGCCAGCCCTTCTCGTCGATGGGCGCGTAGAGGAGCTTGTGTTCTCCGGCCTTCATGACGAAGCGGTCGCGGCCGGACATCAGAAGCTCCTCGTCCGTGATCCCTCGGATCCGGTCGAGCATCGGCTCGGCCACTTCGGCCAGGTACGATACCGCGTCGGAGTGGTCGCCGATCTCCCTGTGGCTCAGGCCGTGGAGCGCGGTCGGCGAGAACTCCATGCCGATCGGGATGTCGAATGTCTGCGACGTCAGCATCATCGACGTCATCGCCGCGACCTCGTTGCCCCTCTGGTGCGTGACGATCGTGTTCTCGACGGGGTATTCCAGTTCGGCCTCGTGGAAGTCCATCGTCAGGTTCACTTTTTCGGCGCGGATCAGCTCCATGGCGGCGAACGTTGTCCGTTCCGTGAGCATGCCGTCCGCTCTGCCGGGCCAGTTGCGGTTCAGGTTCCGGACGTCCATGTAGGCCAGGTTCTGTCCGCTCGGGTAGTGGATGTAGACCTCGGGATCGGGCCAGGAGTCGAGCGGATTGGCCGTCCGGTCGCCCATGCGCCATT
>CAZVUT010000072.1:0-13162 GCA_964630155.1 uncultured Synergistaceae bacterium | reverse complement strand
TGGTAGGCTTTTTCGCAATATTCCCGCACGACGCGGTGCGTGTTGAAGAAGCTCGCGTTCAGGGCTATGGCGTGTTTCATCATCTGAATCCAGCCCGTGCGGTCGTCGTAGTACTTCGGAATAATAGCCGTTTCGAGTTTGTTGTACAGATCGATCGCGTCCAGGGATTCGTCATAGTGGACGAGGTCGGATTCGCTCGGCTCCGGACCGATGGACCATCCGGTGACGCCTTCGATCCATCCCTCGATCCACCAGCCGTCGAGCACGGAGAAGTTCATGATCCCGTTCAGGACGCATTTCATTCCGCTGGTTCCCGACGCCTCCTGCGGGCGCCTCGGCGTATTGAGCCACAGATCGACGCCCTGGGTCAGGAGCGCGCCGAGTTCCATGTCGTAGTTTTCGAGGAAGATGATCGGGACCATCTCGTCGATCTTCTGGAAGGAGTTGAACAATCTTTGGATCAGCGCCTTGCCGCCGTCGTCATGCGGGTGAGCCTTCCCGGCGAAGATGAACTGAATCTTGCCGGTCCCGACCTCGGCCAGGCGCTTGACGTTGGACAGGAGCAGATCGGCGCGCTTGTACTGCGCGACGCGACGCGCGAAGCCGATCGTGAGGATGTCGGGATCCATCTGGCGTCCGGTCGTTTCGAGAATTCGCGCAAAGAGACGCATCTTGGCGGCCTGGTGCGCCGCCCAGAGATCGTCGTCGGGAAGCTGAAGGGCCTGGACGAGACGCCCCGGATCGTTCTCCCATCCGGGGATATGTCGCGTGAAGAGCTTTCCCAGACCGGGGCTGACCCACGTCGACGGATGGACGCCGTTCGTGATGCTGTCGACTGTCTCGTCGTTGAACATTCTGCGGCTGACGTCCGCGTGACGTTTGGACACCGCGTTCGTGTATCTGCTGAAGCGGAGTCCCAGTTCGGTCATGGAGACGCCCTCGGCGTTCGGGAGCATGCGCTTCAGCGTTGCGAGGGGTTCCGGAGCCAGGACGCGGTCGACGAGGTCGAAGCGGAAGAAATCGTGTCCCGCCGGAACAGGGGTGTGCGTCGTAAAGACCACCTGATCCCGGACCTTCTGTTCGTCGTAATACCCCTGTTCGCGCATGAGTTCGAGCGTGAGGAATCCCGCGTGCCCCTCGTTGAGGTGAAAGGTGTTCGTGTTCGTGTACCCCAGGTCGCGGAGCATCCGCAGTCCGCCGACGCCGAGGATGACTTCCTGGCTGATCCTCGTGAGCTGGTCGCCTCCGTAGAGGCTCCAGCAGAGCTTTCGATCCTCCGGACTGTTGCCTTCAAAGTCCGTGTCCAGAAAGTACACGGGAACGGAATAGCCCGTCTGCCCGATGATTTCGTACACCCAGCTTCGCACGCGGATATCGTGCCCCTGGATCGTCACGGAGACTTCGTTCGGGAGTTGGCTCAGTTCCTGCTCGGGATGCCAGGCTACCGGCTTTTCCGTTTGCCAGTGCTCCGGGTTGAACGTCTGTTCGAAGTATCCCTTCCGGTACAGCAGCGTGACGGCGACCGTCGGAATGCCGAGATCCGCCGCGCTCTTCAGGATGTCTCCGGCAAGGAGCCCCAACCCTCCGGAGTACGTCGGGATCGATTTCTTGATGCCGATCTCCATGGAAAAATACGCAACAGTCCGGAACGAAGGATCGAATTCTATGATGCTGCGCATGTTGCATCCGACGCTTGTCCGAGCGTGAATCTGGGCCATCGGCTCTGTCCCTCCCATTCTCTATTGTTTCGCTATTATCCCACATTCCGGCGCGGAGGTTCTATCCCCTTCCGAAGAAGGACGTCATGTTCAGGAGCGCAGTCGCCCGTTCGCCGGAGAGATCCTCATTTCCGATCCGCCACAGCCAGTTTCCCGAAGCGGTGGACGGCGTGTTCATTCTGGCGTCCGCCCCGAGTCCGAGAATGTCCTGCATGGGAAGGATGCATTCCGACGCGACGGACGCCATAGCGAGCCGGATCATGTCGTCGCACGCCGTGGAGCGCGTCACCGCGTGTCCGACGTATGCGGCCAGGTTCTTGCGTTCCGCGGGGGACGCGTCCGAGTCGAACCAGCCGAGCGTCGTGTTGTTGTCGTGCGTTCCCGTATAGACGACGTTCGTCGCCGTATGGTTGTGCGGCGCGTACGGGTTCGTCGCAAGCCCGTCCCCGAACGCGAACTGAAGCACGAGCATCCCGGGGAGGCCGTTATCCGCCATTGTCTTCGTGACGTCCGGCGTGATGACGCCGAGGTTTTCCGCGAGGAAGGGCATGTTCGGAAAGGTTTCGCGGATGCGCCGGAAGAAAGACTCCTTCGGCACGGGAAACCATGATCCGTTTCGCGCGGTCGTTTCGTCGCGCCCGACGGCCCAGAAGGCGACAAGCCCGCGGAAATGATCGATCCGGACCCTGTCATAGAGCGAAAGCGCGCGAGCGAGGCGCGAGATCCACCAATCGAACCCCGTCGCTTCGTGCCGCTCCCACGCATAGACGGGGTTCCCCCATCGCTGCCCGTCCTTGCTGAAGTAATCCGGCGGAACGCCGGCGACGCGAACCGGGCGGAGATCGCGGTCGAGATCGAAAAGCTCCGGCCGGCTCCACACCTCCGCGCTGTCTCCCATGACGTAGATCGGCAGATCGCCGAGAAGCGACACTCCGGCGTTCGCACACCTTCCTCGCAGATTTCGCCATTGCTCGTCGAAGCACCATTGTTCAAAGACCGTGAAATCGATCTCAGCGGACTGCTTGTCGCGAAAAGCGTCCAGCGCCGATGCGTCCCGGAAGCGCAACGGTTCCGGCCACTTCCACCAGGGGAGTCCTCCGAAAGAACGCTTGACGGCGCGAAAGAGCGAGTAGTCCTCGATCCAGTGCGAGGTATCCCGTCTGAAACGCGCCGACTCCTCCCGCCAACGAGGCGCCATGCGGATGAATGCGTCGCGGAGAATACGGTCCTTTTCGGCGGAAGCCGTCTCGTAGCGGACCGCGCCCGTCATGGAACCGGCGCCGGATTGGACGCGCGCGTCTCCCCGAAGGGGAGCGACGCCTTCCGGCAGGAGGTCCGGCGCCTTTTTGAAGAGCAGCTCCGGACTGATCAGAAGGGGATTTCCGGCGAAGGCGGATGGAGAACTGTATGGGGAGTGAGCGAGTCCTCCGTCCGTCACGGTGACCGGGAGCACCTGCCATGTGCGCTGGCGCGTTCGCTCCAGAAAGGAGAGAAACGCGTCGGCGCCTGCGCCCATGTCCCCGATTCCCCATGGAGACGGAAGAGAAAAGATAGGAAGCAAAATGCCGCTCGAACGACCCATGCCGAATCCTCCCGAATGAATGCGAGTTTCTTCCGGTTCCGTTGCGCGTCTCCGTCAGAGAAAGGAACGTGCGTGCAGATTGTACGCGCACCGCCCGCGACCGTAGCGGCGATGCTATCCGGATTATACAACGCCACGGTTGCGAAATTGGTATAATCGTACAAAAGAAACAGAGAACCACGAAGGGGGGAACGCACAGATGCATCCTTCCGTCCGGCACGACATTCCGGCGTTTACCCAGTACGACATATTCCTCTTCAAGGCCGGCAACCACTTCGCCCTGTACGACAAGCTCGGAGCCCACGTTCTTCGGGGAGATTCCTTTCAAGGCGTGCGATTCGCCGTTTGGGCGCCGAATGCGGATTCCGTTTCCGTTGTCGGCGATTTCAACGGATGGGATCCGGGCGCGACGCCTCTCGCGCTCCGCTGGGATCAGAGCGGAGTCTGGGAGGGGGCCGTCGAAGGCCTTCGACCCGGAGCCCTCTACAAATACCGGATCATTGCGAAAGACGGCTCCGCGAGGGACAAGGCGGACCCCTTCGCCTTCCGTTGCGAGATCCCGCCGAAGACGGCGAGCGTCGTCCACGAAAACGTTTTTGAATGGAACGATGAAGAGTGGATGCGCGGGAGGGGGAGACGCACCGATGTCTCCGCCCCGGTTTCCATATACGAAGTGCATCCGGGATCCTGGCGCCGGGTTCCGGACGAAGGAAACCGGTCGCTTTCCTACCGCGAAATGGCGGAGCAACTGACCGGATATGTCCTTGAGAACGGCTTCACCGCGGTCGAGTTCCTTCCCGTCATGGAGCATCCGTTTTTCGGCTCGTGGGGGTACCAGACGCTCTCGTATTTCGCTCCGTCCGGCCGCTTCGGAACGCCGGAGGACTTCATGTTTCTCGTGGATGCGCTGCACCGCGCCGGAATCGCGGTCATCCTGGACTGGGTCCCGTCGCACTTTCCGGTCGATTCCCACGGCCTTTCACGGTTCGACGGAACGTGTCTGTTCGAGCACGCCGATTCGCGGGAAGGCTTCCATCCTGACTGGAAGAGCTACATCTTCAACTACGGCCGGAACGAGGTCCGGGAATTTCTGGTCAGCAGCGCGTGTTTCTGGTGCGAACGCTTTCACGCGGACGGCATCCGCGTCGACGCTGTCGCGTCCATGCTGTATCGGGACTATTCGCGCAAGGCGGGCGACTGGATTCCCAACCGCTACGGCGGCAGGGAGAATCTTGAGGCTATTTCCTTCCTGCGGGCGCTTTCGGAAACGCTGTCCAGCCGTTTCCCGGACGTTGCGCTCTTCGCCGAGGAGTCCACTGACTGGCCGATGGTGACCCGCCCCGTCGCGGTCGGCGGACTGGGGTTCCGGTACAAATGGAACATGGGATGGATGCACGATACGCTGGCCTACATGGCGCGCGATCCCATCCACAGGAGATTCCACCAGAACGAGCTGACGTTCGGCCTCCTGTACGCGTTTTCGGAGAACTTCTGTTTGCCTCTCTCGCACGACGAAGTCGTGCATTGCAAGGGGTCGCTTCTCGGAAGAATGGCCGGCGACGACTGGAGGAAATTCGCGAACCTGCGGCTCCTTCTGGCGTATCAGTTCACACAGCCGGGAAAGAAACTCCTGTTCATGGGAGCGGAACTGGCGCAGCGCGCGGAATGGAACCACGACGCGCAACTGGACTGGGATCTGCTGCGGTATCCGCCCCACGATGGCGTCCGGAGGCTTGTGTCGGACTTGAACCGGCTGTATCGAAACGTTCCGGCGATGCACGAAGGGGATTGCCGTCCGTGGGGATTCGAATGGATCGACTGCTCCGATACGGACCAAAGCATCCTGTCGTATATCCGGAAAACCGAAGATGGCTTGGGGACGGCGCTCGTCGTTCTCAACTTCACGCCCGAACCGCGGATCGGGTATCGGGTCGGCGTCCCGACGGGAGGATTCTGGCGCGAGGTGCTGAACACGGATTCGTCGGCCTACGGAGGAAGCGGGATGGGGAATCTGGGAGGGGGCAGGGCGGACGCGGTTCCCTTTCATGGGCGGCCTTTTTCCATCTCCATGACCCTCCCGCCGCTGGGCGCGGTCGTCTTCGCGCCGGCGTCCGAAAGCGCGGAAGGAGCGGCGGATCGTCCGTGAAACCGTACATCTGCATCCACGGCCACTTCTACCAGCCGCCGCGCGAAAATCCGTGGCTCGACATCGTCGAGCCGCAGGATTCCGCATCTCCCTGGCACGACTGGAACGAACGCGTCACGGCCGAGTGCTACGCGCCGAATGCCGCCGCCCGCATTCTGGGAGAGGACGGAAAGATCGTCGCAATCAGGAAGAACTACGCCCGAATGAGCTTCAATATGGGGCCGACGCTGCTGACGTGGATGGAGCGCGCCCGTCCCGACGTGTACCGGGCGGTCATCGAAGCCGACGCGGAGGGCATGGAACGCTTTTCCGGCCACGGTCCGGCGTTGGCGCAGGCGTACGGACACGCGATCTTGCCGCTTGCGTCCGCTCGCGACCGGCATACGCAGATCGTCTGGGGCATCCGCGACTTCGAACGGAGATTCGGACGCTTTCCCGAAGGAATGTGGCTTCCGGAAACGGCGGCCGATACCCCGACGCTCGAAGCGCTCGCCGAAGAGGGGATGCGTTTCACGATCCTCGCGCCGCGGCAGGCTTCCGCGGTTCGCGATTCCAAAGGGGAGAAGTGGACGGACGTGACCGGGGAGCGGATAGAGATCGGCTGTCCGTACATCTGTTCTCTTCCCTCGGGCAGGACGATGACGCTCTTCTTTTACGACGGTCCCCTGTCGCGCGACATCGCGTTCGGCCCCCTGCTGCGGAACGGCGGAGACCTTGCGCGACGGCTGATCGACGCCGGACGATCCCTGCCGCGGCGCAGCGGGGGTGCGGCGGCCTCGCCTCTGGAAGTCGTCGCGCTTGACGGAGAGACGTTCGGGCATCATCACATCTACGGGGATATGGCGCTTGCGTACTGCCTCGATCTTGTCGAGAGCGGACAGGAGGCGACCCTGACGGTGTTCGGGGAGTATCTTGACCGTTTCCCGCCCGAACGCGAGGTCCGGATCGTCGAGAATTCGTCGTGGAGCTGCGCGCACGGAGTCGAGCGCTGGCGTTCCGATTGCGGGTGCTGCACGGGATCGCATCCGGGCTGGCGGCAGACGTGGAGGGCGCCGCTCCGGGAGGCGCTGGAACGCCTTGGAACGCAGCTCGACGATCTGTTCGGGGCGAACGGGGCGGAGTTCTTCAAGGATCCCTGGGCCGTACGGGACGGATTCGTCGAGATAGCGGAGATTCCCAGCGTAACGAACGACGATGCCGCCGCCGTGGTCGAACGCTTCGTGACCGCGGCGGCGCGGAGAGCTCTTTCGCCGAAAGAGCGGACGAACGCCCTCGCGCTGCTTGAGATGCAGCGGTGCCGACTTCTGATGTTCACGAGTTGCGGATGGTTTTTCGATGACATCTCCGGCATAGAAACGGTTCAGATCCTGCGGTACGCCGCGAAGGCCATCGATCTGGCGGAGATGATCTCCCCGGATTTCCGCGACGGGGATATAGCGGGGGCCTTCGTGCGCTCCCTCGAGAAGGCGCCGTCCAATATCCCCGAGCTTCTTGACGGAGCGCGGATTTTCAACGTTTTCGTCGAACCCGACCGCGCGGATCCCCTTCGCGTCGGAGCGAACGTCGCCGTATCCTCGCTCTTTCCGATACGTCCGGGGGCCGTCAACGGCAACGGCTCGATCCGGGTGATACCGGCTTTTCAGTCCGAGATCCTCAAGAATGAGGCAGGAGGAAAGGGCGATCGCGCCTATGGAATCGGCCTCATCTCCGTCCTCGACATACGGCTTCAGGCGCGTTACGATATCCTGTACGCCGTTCTTTCCCGGGGCGGGAAGGATCTTCTGTGCGGCGCGGGGTACTGCGCTTCCGACGAAGATTACGAGCAGCGGCGCGCAGCATTGTTGCCCTTTCTCCTGAAAGGGGACGAGCGCGGAATCGTCAGGGCCTTCGGGCACGATACCTACTCCCTGCGGCATCTCTTCCGCGACGAACTGCGCCGGATCACCCGCCGCGTGATCGCCGCCGACGCGCAGGATATCGAGAGGATTCTTCGGGAGGTCGTCCGGAACTACGAAGGACTGCTCGAATTTCTCTCCGTGGTCTCGGTTCCCGTTCCGGAGACGATCCGCAGGGCCGCGGAAGTCATTTGCAACGCGGACATCCGGATCGAAATCGAGCGCCCTGTCCCGAATACCGAACGCCTGCTCCGGTTGTGCGAAAACGCCCGGAAGTGGAGGGTCGACCTGGATGTTCCGGGACTGGCGCATGTTCTTGTCGGGCGGATGGACGAGTTCGCGGAGATGCTCGAACAGCCCGGACGTGAAGAGGACGCCGTCGGAATGCTCGGACGCCTTACGGCATTCGTACGTTCGGCCGGATGGCCGGCCAATCTCTGGAACGTCCAGAACGCCTTCTTCCGTTTTGCGTCCCGGCGCCGGAAGACGAAGGAAGCCGAGGATCTCGCCGCGCTCCTCAATATCAGGATCGTCTGACAGAGCTGGAATCCGTCGAAAGAGGGGAACGTCTTCTTGAACAGAAGCGATATCGCTGGATGCCGGCGCATCGTCATCAAAGTGGGAACGAGCACGGTGACGCATGCGACCGGAAAGATCAATCTGCACCGCATGGAGCTCCTCGCGAGGGAAATATCGGATATTACGAGCATGGGGCGTGAAGTGGTCCTGATCTCCTCCGGCGCGGTCGGAGCGGGGCTCGGCAAGCTGAATCGGGCGGAACGTCCACGGACGCTGCCGGAAAAGCAGGCCATGGCGTCGATCGGGCAGGGGCGTCTGATGCACATGTACGAGAAGTTCTTCTCGGAATACGGCAATACCGTGGCGCAGGTGCTGCTGACCCGGGACGTCTTTTCCGACCGCCTCCGCTTCCTCAACGCCCGAGGCACGCTGCTCACGCTCCTGGAGTGGGGCGTGATTCCCGTCATCAACGAAAACGACACCGTCGCCGTCGAAGAACTCAAGTTCGGCGACAACGACACGCTCTCCGCCATGGTCGCATCGCTCGTCGACGCGGATGTGACGCTGATCCTTTCGGATATCGACGGGCTGTACGACGATAATCCGAGGACGAACCCGGATGCGCGCATCATCCCCGAGGTCCGCGAAATAACGGACGAGATGTTCGAGCATTCGCACGGTCGCGGGAGCCGCAACGCGAGCGGCGGGATGTACACCAAGCTGCAGGCCGCGAGGATATGTATGGCCGCCGGGATTCCGATGATCATCGCGAAGAACGACGAGACCGATGTCATCCGCAGAATCGTTTCGGGAGAGGCCCTGGGGACGCTCTTTCTTCCGGCCGGAGATTCGGACGGCGGCAGGTCGCCGGGCCTCCGCAAGGCGCGAAAGCACTGGCTCGCATTCGAGAGCAGCCCGACCGGACGGCTCGTCGTCGATCCGGGAGCCGCCGAGGCGCTCCGTGTCCGGGGCAAGAGCCTCCTTCCTTCGGGCGTCCTTCGCGTGGAGGGGAGTTTCGAGCGGGGCGCGGTCGTTTCCGTCGAGACCGGGGACGGGCGTGAGATCGCCAGGGGAACCTCGTATTATTCCTCGGAGGAGATATCGCGCATCGCCGGGCGTCATACCGACGAGATCGGAAAAATCCTCGGAAGCAAGGATTACGACGCGGTCATTCACCGAAACAATATGGCGGTTTTGTAGGAGGTCGGGATGATGCTTGAAGAATACGTATACGAACAGGGGCGTCGGGCGAAAGAAGCGGCGCGGATCCTTGCGACCGTTTCCACGGAACGGAAGAACGCCGCGCTTCGCGCGATGGCCCGGGCGCTGAGGGAAGGGACGAACGTCATCCTCGAAGCGAACGCGGGAGACCTCGAGGCGGGAAGAAAGGCCGGATTGACGCCTGCGCTGCTCGAACGGCTGATGCTCGATGAGGCGCGCATCGAAGGGATGGCCCGGGGGCTCGACGATATCGCCTCCTTCGGCGACCCGGTGGGCGAGATGACGGGCATGTGGACGGCGGAGCAGGGATTGCGCATCGGGTACGTCCGCGTTCCGCTCGGCGTCATCGGAGTCATCTACGAATCGCGTCCGAACGTGACGGCCGACGCGGCCGGGCTGTGCATCAAGGCGGGCAACGCCGTGATCCTTCGCGGCGGCAGCGAGGCGCTCGGGAGCAACCGCGTCATAGCGCGCCTGATCGCCGGGGCCGCGGAGAGCGCCGGGCTTCCCGCGGGCGCGATCCAGCTCCTCGACAGTGCGGACCGCGAGGCGACGCGCCTGCTGATGCAGATGACGCGATATCTCGACGTCCTCATCCCGCGGGGCGGAAAGGGGCTCAAGAACGCGGTGCAGGAGCATGCGAAGGTGCCGTACATCATGACGGGAATGGGAAACTGCCACATTTTCGTCGACGCGACCGCTGACCTTGAAAAAGCCGTCCCCATCGTCGTGAACGCCAAGGTCCAGCGACCCTCGGTCTGCAACGCGATCGAAAAGATTCTCGTCCACGAAGCGGTCGCGCATCAGTTCCTGCCGATGGTTGCGACTGTCCTGAGGGAGAAGGGCGTCGAACTCAGGGGGGACGACGCGTCGCGCCGGATCGTTCCGGACATGGTTCCGGCTACGGAAGAGGACTGGGATACGGAGTACCTCGACCTCATCCTCGGGGTGCGCGTCGTCACCGGAATCCGCGAGGCGATGGATCATATCGCGGCGCACGGAACCGGACACAGCGAGGCGATTCTCACCGAAAGCTACGAGAACGCGCAGGCCTTTCTGAGCGGAGTGGACGCGGCGGCCGTGTACGTCAACGCATCGACGCGCTTTACGGACGGAGCGGTCTTCGGTTTCGGAGCCGAGATAGGCATCAGCACGCAGAAGCTCCATACGCGGGGACCGATGGGAGTGCGGCAACTTACGTCGAACAAGTACGTCATCTATGGAAACGGACAGATTCGCGGGGCGAAATCTTGAGTGGAGATATGCCGTGTGATATGATGAATTCGGTGCTATTAACTTATTTTGAGAAGGAGTGGTAGGTGTGAAACGGATTTTCCTGTTTGCTCTCTGCGTCGTTATGGTCTCCTGTGGAGCGGCTCTTGCGGCGACCGAAATCAAAATGGCCTATACCGGCCCCGCGGATGCCGTCAATAATGCGTTGCACCTGTACGCCATGAACTTCAAGAAACTCGTCGAGGAAGGGACGAAGGGCGAAATCCAGATCAAGCTCTTCCCGGACAGCCAGCTCGGAAACGAAGAGGAACGCATGGAACTCATGTCCAAAAAAGGCATGAACCAGCCGATTTTCAACCTCGCGTCCTTTGCGGGAGTCGCGCCCGTCTTCCCCGAGATCTACGCTTCGGCCGTCCCGTTCATGTTCGACAGCTACAAGGCGGCGCACGTCTTCTTCGACGAAGGAACCTACTGGGCGAAGGCGAAGGAAGAGTTCCAGAAGAGAAGCAGCGTCGTCCTGCTCGAAGCGATCGAAGAGGGCGGATTCCTCGCGTTCACGAACAACGTGCGCGAAATCAAGAAAGCCGATGACTTCAAGGGCCTGAAGTTCCGCGGAATGGATGAAGGCCAGGTCACGCTCTACAAGTCCTTCGGCGCCAGCGGAACCCCCATTCCGTGGACCGAGTTGTACATGGCGCTCAAGACCGGCGTCGTGAACGGCCAGATGAACCCCGCGATGTACATCAAGATGGGAAGCCTCTTTGAAGTGCAGCAATACCTGACCCTTGCGAACATCCAGTACTCCGACCAGTTCCTCGTCGCGAACGGGGATATGTGGAACGGTTTCTCTCCCGAGATGAAAAAGGTCATCGCCGATGCCGCGAAAAAGGCGAACGCCCTGAACCGCGAAGCCATGGAAAAACAGGATTCCGAGGATGTCAAATACCTTGTGGACAAGGGAATGAAGGCGTACGCACCGAACCCCGAGGAAATGGAATCCTTCCGCAAGGTCGGACAGCCGGCCTATGTCGAATGGCTCAAGAGCAAGATGTCCAAGGAATGGCTCGATCTCGCCCTCGAAAGCGCGAAAGCGTCGAACGAAAAGGCGAAGGGAAAATAGCGCAATGACGGATAGTTCCCGAAGAACCGGGATATCCGTCTGGATCGCAAGACTGGAACGCCTCAGCGCCTGGAGCGCCGGGGCGTTCCTCGTTCTCATGATCGCGGATATCCTGCTTGGCGTCTATCAGCGTTATTTCCTGGGAAGCTCCATGATCTGGTCGGAAGAGGTCGCGCGGTTTTCGCTCCTGTGGATGGTCATGCTGGCCGCTACGGGCGCGTTTCTTCGCGGAGATCACATGGCCATAGACTTCGTTGTCAAGAAGTTTCCTCTTCCCCTGCAGAAACTGGCTTCTTTCGTACGTCTCCTCATTTCGGCGGGAATGCTCGGCCTCATGATATACCTCGGAACGACAAACGCCATCGGCATGTGGCACATGCAGACGATGGCGCTCAATATCCCGAAGACGCTGCCGCTCCTGTCGCTCCCGGTCGGACTTGTCCTGTTGCTTGCGGCCGTCGTGCTGACGCATCTTCCAGCGGATTCGTCCCGGGATGAGGACACCGGAAAGGAGGCCTCAGCCTGATATGGGCCAGATAATGCTCATTTCATTCTTTATCCTTATGTTCCTCGGACTGCCGCTCTATCTCTCCCTTCTCTCGACGGCCCTCATCGGAATCGCGGCCCTAGGAGACTGGTCCCTGATCCGGGTTCTCGCGCAGCAGTTCTACGGCGGAATGGACGTATTCTCCCTCATGGCCATTCCGTTCTTCATCCTTACGGGAATTCTCATGAACCGCGCCGGGCTCACCGACCGCCTCATGGACTTCAGCCGCCTGCTTGTCGGATCCGTCCGCGGCGGACTGGGGTATGTGAACGTCGTCGCGGGGATCATCCTGGCGGGCGTCAACGGCTCCGCGGCCGCCGACGCCTCCGCGCTCGGGTCGATCCTTATCCCGGCGATGGTCAAGGACGGGTTTTCCCCGTCATACGCCGCCGGACTGACGGCCAGCAGTTCGCTGATCGGGCCGATCATCCCGCCGAGCATCTTCATGATCATCTACGCCTCGATGACGAACACGTCCATCGGCGGCCTCTTCGCGGCCGGGATCATCCCCGGATTCGTACTCGGCGGCGCGTTCATGGTGATGAACTATTTCTATTCGCTGAAGCACCAAATGCCCGTTCTCGACGCGAAAACGGTCCGCGCCGAGGCCGGAGCGATCATTAAAAAGTCCGCGTGCGCGCTGTTCGCCCCGATCATCATCATCGGCGGCATCGTCACGGGAGTCGTCACCCCCACGGAATCGGGGGCGCTCGCATGCGCGTATTGCCTCGTCGCGGGGCTTGTCTTCACACGGGAGCTGACGGCGAAGGCTCTCTGGGAATCGATCTACGAAACGGCCCGTCTCACGAGTTCGATATTCCTCATCATGGGCGCGGCGACTGTCATCGGCTGGCTCCTCAAGTGGGACCAGGTGCCGCAGCGCTTCGCGATGTTCCTCACGCAGAGCGGCATCGTCAAGAGCCCGCTCCTGCTCATGCTCGTTCTTTCGGCGATCATCTTCCCGATAGGGATGTTCATGGAAGAGGTCTCGACGCTGACGCTCCTGACGCCGATCTTTTATCCGCTCGCCGTCAAGGCCGGTGTCGATCCGCTGCACTTCGGGATCGTCATGACGCTCAACGTCACGATCGCCCTGATCACGCCGCCGATGGGCGCCTGCAACTATATCGTCGCGGCGGTCGGCAAGGTCAAGCTGTCGGATGTGTTCATCCATATCTGGC
>CAZVUT010000071.1:2622-13606 GCA_964630155.1 uncultured Synergistaceae bacterium | reverse complement strand
CCACGAACGAGACGTTGTCCGATCGCAACAGGGCCCATCCGCAATGCTGCGTTTTCAGCGATTCCAGATAGCGGAACTCAAGCATCGTCCGAACGATTCCCCGCCCCGTCCAGCGCCCACCCGCAGGTCTTCGCCAGCCAGGGGATCAGCGTCGCGACGAGGATGTCCTTTTCCCGCGATTCGGGAGACAGCTCCGCGTAGGGCCGGAGGTCGGCGTGCCGAAGGTTCTCCCTGTCGGTTTCGGGCGCATGCTCCCAGCCGGCGAGCACGCGCTCCGACCACCAGCGGTCGTGTTCGGCCTCGGCGAGCCGGTCCACCGTCTCCTTCGGCAGGATCGTCTCCCGCCGGAGGCCGTCGATCATGCGCTTCACGCCCCCGCCGTCGAGCTCCGGAAAAATCCGGAACGCAGGCTCGCCGCCGTCTGCGCCGCCCGGTCCCCGGAGCGAATAGCCGAATCCGCGCAGCCGTTCGACCAGTGCGGCCGCCCGGTAGCGGCTCGACCACCGGAATGTCTCCTCCTGATTCGCCCAGAAGTAGGCCTCGAGGCTTTCCATGTCCTGTTCCCTGCATTCGGCGATGGCCGCGTCGAGCGCTTCCGGGGCGAGAACGTGCGCTTTGTAGACGGCGTTGAGGAGCATCGCCATGCGTTCGTTGTCCGACTCGTCGTGAACGTATTCGTCGAGGCCGCCGAAGTAGTGGATGTTCTTCCAGATATGGACGCCGTCCGCGTTCCGCGTCTCCTCGAAGCGCTCCTTGAGGGCCCGCAGGCCCGTGTGCCCCTCCTGCCGGATCAGGATCGGGATCTCGGATTTCTTGATGTCCACGGGAAGCGCCAGCGCCGCCGAGAGGGCCTTGTCGACGTCGGAGAAGCAGATCGCGACGGTGGGAATCTGTTTTTCGTCCCTGTAGAGCGCCTTCAGGAACGCGTTGGTCCGGGGCGATTCGAGGGAGTCGGCGACGAAGTCGATATCGACGTCGTGAAGCAGGCGCCGCCCGGTTTCGTCGCAGATGGAGAAGCAGCTGACGAACTTGTCCTTCTCGCGCGCGACGTCCGTGTCGACGACGGTGATCCGCGTCTTCGCGCCGTTGGCGTAGTGGCACACGCGGATGGCTTCGACGGCCAGCGCCTGCCCCATCTTGCCGAATCCCGCGATGACGAGGTGGACGTTGCCCCCGCGCGCCAGGCGCTCCGCGTCGTAGGCGAGCGCCGGATAGGGGTGCTCCCCCGCTCCGTCGGGGAGGTAGCTCCACAGCCGCTGCGCCCACTCCTCGTAGAAGTTGAACAGGCGAATGTTCAGGTATCGCCTGTCGGCCTCCGAGAAGTAGTCGCTTCCCTGCATCATGTTGAAGATATAGAGGTCGTAGATGTGGAAGAAGCAGTCGATCGCGCGCTGCGGAGGGACGTCGCCGAGGATCTCCAGGATTTTCACGGCCGTTTCGATGTTCTTGCTGTCGCGGGACGGGTCGCCCGCGTCCCCGAGGAGATAGAGACGCGCGGCCTTGTCGGGCGAGAGCCCCCTGATTTCGTCCTCGTCGCCGTAGTTTCCGTTGAAGAGGAAGAGCCTCCGGTTTCGGCCGATGTTCGCGGCTTCAAGTTCCCGTCTGATGTGTTCCGTCCTGACGGACGAGAGCACGACGATCCGGTTGTCCGCCCCCATGTTCTTTTTCAGGATTCCCGGCGCGGTCTCGTCCCAGCCGAGGAGCGCCGTATGTCCGCTTCCGAGCCAGCAGCGCCGCTTCCCCTCGCGGTTGTCCCGGGCCAGTTTCGACCCGACATTCACGCTCTGCGCGATGAGGAATCCGGCGAGCGGAATGAGCCCCGCGTACCAGGAGCCCCAGAGGATGAAGCCGACCAGAAAGAGGACCGAGAGCGTGACGACGATCTGCGCCGACACGCTCTCTTTGATCAGACGGTTGAATGTCAGGTAGCTCCTGTTTCGGATTTTCGGCATTTTCGACGCCCCTCCCCGGCAAAATGGTCACGACAGGGCCATTATACCGTTCGGAAGGGGGCGAGCAGGTCGTCCGCCGCACGACCTGCTCGCCGCGCCCGCATGATCGGCGGCAGAACAAGTCCATTCCTTTTCGCGGACCGCTATTTGATCGTCCTGTCCAGCGCGGCCTTGTTGTTGTTCTCGTTCGATTCGTTGACGGCGTTCGCGCAGTCCACCGTCAGAGCGTAGAATACCGGCCCCATGACGCCCGTATCCACCGCGATCCAGACCTCTTCGCCGGGTTTCAGCGCCTTGACGGACGCCTGCTTGTTCGCCAGCTGCTTGGAGCCTCCGCCGGACCACTGCCGCACCTGGACGCACAGCGTGCACGCGGGCGACGTCGCGATTCCCCCCTGGTTGACGATCTTCGCCCTGACGATCTTCGCGTTGGACTGGTCGATCAGGACTTCGTCGATCACAAGGTCGGGAGTCGCCGCCGCCTTCGATACCTGGGCGACCTTAATGTCCTTCTTGATCTGGACCATGAACTTTACGGTCACGCACTTCTTCTCGCCGATCGGCTGTTTGACGTCCACGTTGCCGCCGCCCGTCGCGGGCACGAAACACAGCGTCGAAGCGTTTTTCGCGTCAGAGGGAACGGTGTAGGGCTTGGCGAACTTCACCGTGCCGGTCATTCCCGGACCGGGATACTTCACGGTCTGAAGCTCTGTCGTCCACATCGTCCCTCCAAGATAGACCAGCACGACGGGCGCCGGATCCTGATAGGTAACCTCCATCCGGAACGTCAGCTCGTCGCCGGGCTTGACGTCCGGAGACGGGGTCACGAACAGCGTCGCGGAAACCGCAAACGCCGCCCCCGCCCAACACACGAAAAACACTCCGAGAAGCGCCGCCATCCACGCACGCCGGGCCACGGGCCACAGTGCAATCATCACCGATTCGCCTCCTGTTTCTCCTAGAATCCGCTCCGGTCCACACTTCCCCGAAAACCGCACGCTCCCTCCGCCGAGCCTTCCAAAGCCCGCTCAAAATGCGTTCTCTCCCGCCGCCTCCGTTTTTGAACGCAGAATACGCGAGATATTGTAAATCAATCCTGTCTTTTCTTAAAGCGCCCGCGCTTCATATTGCGTGCTCCCCGGGTCTCACCTGCGGAACAGACAAAAAAACGCCTCCGGAGGCTGTTTCTTCCCCCGTCGGCGCCGGCGCCGCCGTCCCCCATTTCGTCCGTTCAACCGGCGCTCCCTACCGCTCGCCCCGGATGAACGGTTGGCACTTGCCGCAAAAGGAGCATTTCGCCCCGTGAACCGCGTCCTCTTCGAGCCCCCAGCGACGCAGCTCCTTGAACAGCGTGAAGATGCTGAGCCCCATGTCGGCGAGCGAATATTCGACCCGCGGCGGCACTTCCGCAAAGACCGTCCGCACGATCAGGCCGTCCTCCTCCATCTCCCGAAGCTGCTGCGTCAGGACCTTCGCGCTGACGGCGGGGATCTGCGCTCCGAGCTGTCCGTAGCGCACCGGCCCCTGCGAGAGCTCCTTGAGGATCAGCAGCTTCCATTTCCCGTTGATCAGCGAGACCGTCGTTTCGATGGGACACCGTCCGTTCATGAAACCCCCTCCCGGGCGTTCGCACCGCCCATTACGCACCTTCAGGTATGTAAGGTTACCAAAAGGTGCATACTTGCAAAAAGAAAGTGATGTGCCTATAGTACCATCGGCAGCTGCGAAAAACAATATTTCCTTTCAATATAACGAAGGAGATGATATCGATGAAAAATATAACGATAGATATCGTTCGGGACGGGAATATCGAACAGTGCAGGGACCTCTGCAACGAGCTGATGGCGTTTCAGAAGGCGAAGGCGACGATCTTCCCTGAGTGCTTCGACCCGATGAATTTCGATACGAGGATGAAGCGAAGTTTTGAACATGCCCTGGACCGTCAGGTCATCGTCGCGAAGGACGGCGGCGTTCCGGTCGGGTACGTTTTTTCCACCATCGAGAACATCGGGGAGAGCCGCTACGCGATTCCCGACTGGGCCCCGAAGGTCGAAAACGGCAAGGGGTTCTATCCCGACTGGGACGATCTTCCGCCGAAGGTCGGCTGTCTGAGCAACCTGTACCTGCGCGACGGATACCGCAACCTGGGGCTCGGGTCGAAACTCTTCGACAGGGCGATGGAGTGGCTCGAAAGCTTCGAGGACGTCCCGGTCATTTTCATCTACATCTCGAACGGCAACGACGAGGCGCTCGACTTCTACCTCCACCGGGGCTTCACGATCAGCCACGAGGTCTTCGGCGGGTTCATCACGGCCGTGTACAAACTTGTCGCGCGCTGATCCGGACACGCATCCATACAGAGAGCCAAGACAACGGGGAGCCGCTGAAAATATCCGGAGGCTCCCCGTTTCGAGGTGTGCATGTGGGATTCTTCCCTCGCGCGGAGGCGGAGGCGATGCGTCCGCCCCGCCCTACGGATTGTCCCCGAGCTGCGCGTAGAGGTCTTCGACGGCCTTCTTCGCGTCTTCCGTCCCGTCCTCGTCCGCTTCCCACGTGACCTTCAGCACCTGCCCCTCGCGGACCCCTTCCGGAAGCCACTCCGCCGGGAGGGTCACCGCAACCGACTCGTCCTCGCCGAGCAAAACCCTCGCAACGCCCTCCTCCACAGAATCGACGAACGCTCTCACGGCTTGCACCTCCCGCAGGGCTTGTAGCCCGCGCGTATCGCATCGTCCCTGTCGTCGAAGCGGACCTGTTTCTTCTCGTCCGGAAGCCCCTCGCACGTCGGCAGATGGAACACCTTGCTCCTGCTGTTGCCGATATACCCCCCCACGGTTCCGGCCGCAGGAGCCGAGGCGGACGTCGGTTTCGGTTCGGGCCGGTATGTCCCCGTCTTCAGGAAGAGTTCCCTGCCGTCGCTCGCGATCACGACCGGACCGGCGTTCGCGGTGGAGCGCCATGCTACGCCCGCCCTCTCCAGCGCCTGGACGGCTGCCTTATGGGGGTGGCCGTAGTCGTTTTCCGCGGCGCACGTGATGACGGCCGCTTCCGGACGGACCTGACGCAGGAACGCCGCGTCCGTGCCGTTGTGCGAGCCGTGATGCGACACCTTGAGGACCGCCGATTGTGGGAACGTCCCGACCGACGCGCGTTCCTCCCGTTCGGCGTCGGCCATGAGGAGCGCCGTGAAGCGCCCGTAGGAGACGCGCAGAACGAGACAGTTGTTGTTGACGTCGCCCTTCGTCCCGGAGATCTCCCGGACGGGGGCCAGGACGTCGACGACAGCGGCCCCGACATGCTCCGAAAAGCCCGCCTTCGGGCGGCCGAAGCGGATTTTCTTTTTCGCGACCGTTTCGAGGAACCGTCGCTGGAGCCCCGACCCGTGCTGGTATCCGCTGTCCCAGACCTTGCCGATCTCGAACGCGTCGAGGACGTCCGCCATGCCGCCCAGGTGGTCGGAGTGCGGGTGCGTCAGCACGAGGATGTCGATCTTCCGGACGCCGAGGTCCTTCAAATAGCGGACGACGGTCGGGCCGGCATCGGACGGTCCCGCGTCGACGAGCATGGTCGAGCCGTTCGGGAACTGAACGAAAATCGAGTCCCCCTGGCCGACGTCGATGACGTGCATGGCGATTCCCGCCGCGAGCGCGGGGACCGCGGCGAAAAGACAGCAGAGAAACAGAAACAGGCGTGACAGGAATCGTGTTCGTGGTTTCATGAATACACCTCCCTCGCGTTTGTTTCGGCGCTTTCGCCCCTATCCGTTACGCGCGTCGAAGACGATGCGTCCGCCCACGACGGTCATCCGCACGTTCAGCTCGCCGTCGAGCCGCACGAGGTCGGCGTCGAGGCCGGGGCGCAGGCGTCCGCGCCGGTCCTGCATTCCGAGGATGCGCGCGGGCGTCGCCGACGCCATCCGGAGCGCGTCTTCAAGCGCAATCCCGGCGGCGACGACCGTCCGCACGGCCCGGTCCATCGTGCAGACGCTCCCGGCGAAGCCGCTGCGGTCGGGAAGCCGCGCGACGCCGTCCTCGACGATCACGTCGCGCCCGCGTTTCAGGCTGCCGAGCCGGTACGTCCCCTCGGGCATCCCGGCCCCGCGCATCGCATCGGTGACAAGCGCCATTCTCCCGGTTCCCTTGACCTTCCAGACGAGCCGGAGCAGCTCGTGCGGCAGGTGGCTGCCGTCCGCGATCGTTTCGACCGTGACCTCGTCGAACAGGTATCCGGCCTCGACCATTCCGGGGATGCGATAGCCGCGGTCGCGTTTCACCGTGCTCATCGCGGAGTAGAAGTGCGTCATGTGCCGGAAGCCGCACGCAACGGCGTCGCGGACCTGCGCCAGGGTCGCGTCCGAGTGCCCCATCGCCGGAAGCGCGCCGCGCTCCGTGAGCCATTCGGCGCACTCGCACGCGCCGTCGAGTTCCGGCGCGATCGTGACGGTCGACACGCCGTCGCACGCTCCCAGGAGTCGTTCGAGGTGCGCGACCGAGGGGGACAGGAGGTAGGCGGGATCCTGCGCTCCGGCCTGAGAGGGCGCGAGCCACGGCCCTTCGACGTGGACGCTGCCGATGCGGGCGCCGTCCCGGCGCGAAGGGTCGCGGTCATCCCCGCTCATCAGGTCCCGGGCTGTCCCGAGGAAGGCGGTTATCTCGTCGTCGGGGGCCGTCAGCGTCGTCGGGCAGAGCGTTGTCGTTCCGAAGCGCGCGTGCGTCCGGCAGACGGTGCGGATCGCGCCCTCGCTTCCGTCCATGAAGTCCGCACCGCCGCCGCCGTGAACGTGCATGTCGATGAATCCCGGGACGAGACGGTCTCCGCACAGGTCCACGACCGCGTCGTCCGGTTCCGGCGCTATCGCCGGAGCGATGCGCCCGATTCGTCCGTCGCGGACCAGCAGGTCGGCGCGCGAAAAGCCGTCATCGAGCAGCAGGATGCCGTTCGCGAAGAGCGTGCCCGCCATGTCCGGGTCACGCGCCCGCTCGAAGGTCCGTCACGTCGAACCGGGCGAGAACGTCGACCGGCGTCCCCGCCGCGGAGTCCCTGTCGAGGAGAATCGTCGCGTCCTCGTGCGTCTTGAGGATCGTCGCGGGGACGAGCGGCGAGAGCGGCGTTTCGAGCGTCCGCTTTACGGCGTCGGCCTTGACCGCGAACGGAACGCAACAGAGAATCGAGCGGCATTGCATGATCTGATGCACGGACGCAGTGACGGCGCGTTCCGGGACGGACGCGACGTCCGGGTACCACCCTTCCCCCACCTGCTGGAGGCGGCACCGTTCGTCGAGCGTGACGACGATGTACGGCTCGTGCGTGGAAAAATCGGCCGGAGGATCGTTGAAGGCGATGTGCGCGTTCTCGCCGATGCCGATGAAGCCGACGTCGACCGGTTCGCGCAGGATCTCCCGCGAGAGCGCCGCGATGTTCGCGTCGACGTTTCCCTCCCAGGAGACGAAATGAACGGCCTTCAGGAGCGCGCCGTGGGGCAGCTTCGCCAGGAAGCGTTCCTCGAGGTAACGCCGGAAGCTCGCCGGATGGGACCGCGGCAGTCCGACATACTCGTCGAGATGGAACATCTCGACCTTCGACCAGTCGATCTCCTGCGCGACGAGCGCGGCAAGCAGCGCGAACTGCGACGCGCCGGTCGAGAGCATGATCCGCGCCGCGCCCCGGTCCCGGATCGCCTGACGGATGCGCTCCGCGCCGTCGGCCGCGGCGTCGAGCGCGAGCCCGTGGGCTGTTTCGTGGATTCTGATTTTCATGGCGTCTCTCCTTCACACGCAGAATTCGAAAACGGCCGGAAGCGGATCGCCGCACGAGGTTCGGGCACAGCTTCCGGCCGGGGAACGCCCGTTTTCAGAGCGTGATCCGAACGCCCTCTTCCGCCGACAGGTACCCCGCGTACGTGACGCGGATCGTCTCGCGGGCCAGGTCCAGTCCGGAAACGGGCTCGCGCCCAATGGCGACGCACTCCATGAAGTCCTGCGCCTCCTGGACGTAGCCGCGCGCGGATTCCTCGTCGAGAAGGACGTACTGCCATCCGGCGTTCGTCTCGACCTTCTCGGTGAGGTAGACGTCCTTCAGGACGGACGCGTCCGCCGCGTAGGACATCATCGCGTCGTTGGGGGCCATGTTGCACGCGAACGTCCCGGTGTTCGTGTTGAACTCCACGAGATTCCGCACGCCCCCGGTCACGAAGTCGCCCGAGAAGATCGTCGCCTTCGTCCCGTCGGTGAAGGTCAGCGACAGCATCGACCAGTCCTCCACGTCGTGCGGCCGCGCCGCGATGAACCGCTTCTCGACGTCGGAAAGCGAGTTCGTGACGAGCCCGACGTCGCAGACGACGCTCTCCACGCCGAACCGCTCGCCGCGCGCGCGCGCCTCGGCCATCTTGAGGAAGAGCGCCGCCGAAAGCGGGTGACACCCCTGCCGGATCATCGAGCCTCCGCCCGTCTGCTCCCACTCCGCGGCGTGCCATGCGTGCGACCCGCTGTGGCTCTCTTCGGCGCGGAGGAACAGCACCTTGTCGCGCGTCTGTCCGAGAATCGACGCCGCCTTCGCGACCGCGGGCGCGTACACCCAGTCCTCGGCGTACATGAAGAGCCTGTCGCTCTTCCGGATGACGCCGGCCGTCCGATCGAGTTCCGCGAGCACCGAATCGTACATCTTCCGGCGGCTCACGCTCCCGATCGGCTTCGCGTCGTCGGGCAGACCGAAGTACCCCGTGAAGGGCTTCTCGCAGATCACGTGCTTGCCCGCGTTCAAAAACTCCGCGATCATGGGCGCGTGGAGCTGCGGGGGCGTGCAGATGTCGACGACGTCGATGTCCGGATCCCTCATGAGATCGTGGTAGTCCGAATACACCGTCGGGATGCCGAACCCGGCGGCGAAGTCCTTCGTCGTTGCGCTGCGCGCGCAGACGGCCGAAACGCACGCCTCGACGCCGTACACCCGTCTGTAGGCGTTCATGTGGATCCGCGCGACGAACCCCGCGCCGACCAGCCCGATCCGAACCTTCTTCATGCGGCGATTCCTCCCCGTATCATTCGTATTGTCATCGAACCTCTATTCAGCGCGAACGACGCCGCGCGAGCGACGCGAGCCATCCGCGAACAAGCGCGCTGCGGCTCAGAACGACCGCGAGCGTGAGCAGCCAGAGCACGACCGAGAGCGGGCGCGTGAAGAACGGCGTGATATCCCCGCCCGTGATGATCATCGCGCGCCGGAAGTTGTCGTCGGCCATCGGTCCGAGGATGAAGCCGAGAACCATCGGCGCGGCCGGAAAGTCGTTGCGGCGCATGAAGTACCCCAGGATGCCGAACAGGAACATCAGGTGGACGTCGAACATTCGCCCGCTGACGGCGAACGACCCGACGCAGCACAGCGCGAAGACGACCGGCATCAGGATCGTGCGGGAGATCTGGAGCACCTTGACGAGCGGACGGACGAGCGCGAGGCCGAGAACCGTCATCGCGATCGTCGAGAGCAGGAAGATCGCGGTCACGGTCGCGATGAAGAGCGGCTGTTCGATCGGGAGCAGCGGTCCGGGACGGATGCCGTGGAGCCACATGGCCGCGAGCAGCACCGCCGCGGGGGCGCTTCCGGGAACCGCGAGCGTGAGCACCGGGATGATCGCCCCGCCGACGCACGCGTTGTTGGCCGTCTCCGCCGCGATGAGCCCCTCGTGCGAGCCGCGTCCGAATTCCTCCGGATGATCGCTGAAGCGCTTGGCCGTATCGTACGCGATCCACGACGCCGTGTCCTCGCCGACGCCCGGAATCGCGCCGATGATGACGCCGATCACCCCCGACCGCAGGATCGTCTTCCAGTAGCGCAGCAGGTCGGCCAGCGGCGGAATCACGCGCCGGACAACCGATCGCACCGTGTAGTCGATGGGGCGCTGCATCACCTCGATGATCTCGCCGACGCCGTAGGCCCCGACGAGCACCGGGATCAGCGACAGTCCGCCCATGAGCTGCAGCTCGCCGAACGTGAATCGCGGAATGGCCTGGATCGGATCCTGCCCGACCTGCGACAGCAGCAGCCCGACGATTCCGGCGATCCAGCCCTTGAGCGGGTCGCGCGGGGCCGTGAGGTTGCCGCAGATGATGATTCCGAAGATCGACAGCACGAAAAATTCCCACGACCCGAACTTGAGCGCGATCTTACCGAGAAGCGGCGAGAAGATCGCGAGACAGATCAGGCCGAAGAGCGTCCCGATGGCCGACGACGTCGTCGCGAGCCCGATCGCGTACCCGGCCTCGCCGCGTCGCGCGAGCGGGTGACCGTCGAGGCACGTCGCCGCGTTGGCGGGCGTTCCCGGGATGTTGAGCAGGATGGCCGACCGGCTGCCGCCGTAGATCGCGCCGACGTAGGTCGAAATCAGGACGACCATCGCCTGCTCGGGCATGAAGCGGAAGGTCAGCCCCGTGAGGAGCGCCACGCCCATCGTGGCCGTCAGGCCGGGGAGCATTCCGACGATGATGCCGAACCCCGTCGCCCAGAAGGCGTTGAAGATCGTCCCGGGGGTCATGAGCGCGAAAAACTCGGAAAAGAGCGTCGAAAGCGACATGCGCCTCGCCCCCTTTACGGCAGGAAGACCGCGAAGATCTTGTAGAAGACGAACCAGATGGACACGGACGCCGCCGCGCCGATCACGCCGGTGCGCACCGGACCGGCTCCGCGGAAGACCAGGATGAACCCCGCGAGAAACAGGAACGTCGCCGGAATGTACGGCAGGCGTCCCATCAGCAGAAAGACGTACGCGCCGCACAGCGCGACCGTCAGCGCGCCGCGAAGGGGCTCGGAGCGCATCCACGCGGGAACGGCCGGTTCGCGCTCCCCGGCGCTTTCGGCCGCGTCCTCCGGCGCGTCACACGCACAGGGGTCCGGCGTTGCGGCGAGAGAATCGTAGAACGCGCCTCCGGCACGAGAACGGAGCATCAGGCGAATGCCGCCGAGCGACAGGAAACCGGCGAGAATGGCGGGGACGAACCCCGGGGATCCGAACCAGTCGTACCCCGTATCGCGCCAGGGAA
>CAZVUT010000071.1:0-2522 GCA_964630155.1 uncultured Synergistaceae bacterium | reverse complement strand
GCGGGGACGAACCCCGGGGATCCGAACCAGTCGTACCCCGTATCGCGCCAGGGAAGGCGCAGACTCCCCGCCAGAAAGGCAAGGGCCGACAGAACGAGGACGAGCCCCGACCAGAAATCCTTCTTCCGCATACCGGGCGCCTCCTTGCGAACAGCCTTGGAAAGACGAAAGCGGGAGGGGACGCCCCTCCCGCGATGGAGTGATGAACTACGGTTTCGCGATGCCGTACTTCTCGGGCGAATTCTTGATGACGCCCGCCTCGAACAGCAGCCAGCAGACGCCGGACGCCTTCGCGTCCATCTCCTTCTCCGCGTCCGCGCCGAAAATGGAGACGACCTTCGACCCCCGGTCGGCCGCGAACTTCTTGATCGCGGGCGAATTCACGGCCGTCGTGAACGCCTTCGTGATCGCTTCGAGCGCCTCGGCGGGGATGTCCTTCGGGATGAAGAACCCGAAGCGGTTGCCGACGCTCGGAAACTTTGGAACCCACTGCGTGATCGGCGGGATGGAGCCGTACCCCTCGACCTCGAGCGGTTCGCTGTCCATCACCGCGAGCGCGCGGAGCTGCTTCGCGCGGAGCATTTCCGTGACTTCCATCGAGAGCTGCATGATCGTCTCGACTTCGCCGCGGACCGTCGCCGTCACGGCGGGAGCGCCGCCCTGGTACGGAACGTGACGGTATTGCAGGCCCGTGTTCATCCGGAAGAATTCCGCCGCCTGGTGCCCGCCGCTGCCCGTCCCGGCGGACGCGACCGTGACGGCCTTTTCCTTCATCGCCTTCATGAGGTCGGCGAGGGTCGCGTAGGGCGACGCCGCAGGAACGCAGATCACGTTCGGCGTGAAAACCGCCATGAACGACGCGTAGTCCTTGTGACTTGCTTTGAGCATGTCGAGCGCCTGGTAGGTGACGATGCTGCCGTCCGCGTTCGCGGACCAGGTCTGCCCGTCGCGCGGCGCGTCGAACATCGCCTGCGTCCCGATCGCGCCCGCTCCGCCCGGAGTGTTCGTGATCGAGATGCGGACGCCGAGCGTCTTTTCCATCTCCGCCGCGAGCGTGCGCGCGGTCAGATCCGAGGCCCCGCCCGGGCTCCAGGGGACAATGACGTTGACCGGTTTCGCCGGCCACGCCGCGAACGCCGATCCGGCCGCGAGGAAGAGAACCGCCGGCAACAGAAGAATCCGTAATGCGCGATGCGTTTTCATATCCTCCAATTCCCCCTTCAATACCAGAATGGAATGTATGCCGCAGGTATTGTATCATTCTTCCAAATATACGGGGAAGACAAAAAAAGCCGCCTCCCCGGAGGGAGACGGCGCTTTTTTCCGCGAAATGCGTTCAGTGCTTCGTGCGATGCAGGTCGGTGACGGTCGCCCAGCTCTTTGCGCCCGGCTCGACGTGATAGATGCACATCCCCCGCCAGTCAAGAGCGAGTTCGGCGCGGACGAATCCGTCGACACCCTCGGTGAAATAGACGGCGAGGTCCTCGGAATCCGTCCCCGCGCCCACGGAGCCCGCGATCGGCTTCGAGTACTTCGTGCCGTCCGGATAGCTCGCCTCCATGTAGCCGCTGAAGATGTCGCCGCTCTGCGCCTGGAAGACGTACACGGCCTTCCCGCGCTGATCCTGGTTCCCCTGCTGGTCCATCGCCAGAATATACCCCACCCAGCGCCCCACGAGATTCGGAACGTCTCCGGCGAACGCCGTCGAAACGGACAACGCAAGAACGAGAAGCACGAATATCGAACATACCTTTCTCATCTATACAGCACCCCCGCGCACCGTGGAATTTCGGTCTGTCCGCGAATTATAGCATGACCGCCGGGTTCTCCGCATTTCACGCGCCGGAAGATCCGGGGCGCCCCTTGACCTTGACACGCCGGCAGGGTGGATCATACGCACGTACGCCCGAACTCCCCTATGGCGAAGAACGCGGCTTGACTCTATACTCGAAAGAGTATGACGTCTACGGATGCGCAGCGATGTCGTCCGTTTCGGCCGGGAAGATCCCATTCCGAAAGGTCGTGATGCCCGGAGACGCAATTGACGGTTCCCCGTCGAACGATACTTCAGACACAGGAGGGGATTCTATGCACGAAACGAAGAAACGCAGCGGATACGAACGAATCGGCCGGCGAGCCGTCGGAACATTCGCGATGGCGGCCGTCATCGCGGCCGGTCTCTGTATGGCGGCTCCGGTTCCGGCGATCGCGGCCGAGGACCACGTCGAACCGCTCGGATCGGGGTACGAGAACGTCATCGTCCCGAAGCACCGGGCGATCATCTCGTTCATGGACGCCGATTACGGCCTCAAGACCTACCGCGGCCAGGCGGCGAACCTCGAGACGGACCTCTCGAAGTATTACGGCTCGAACGTCATGACGAGCACGAAATCGGATCTCGGCGTCTCCGGCAACGACGACAGCCGTGTCTTCTCCCAGACGCAGGCGTTCGGCGTCGTCCCGCAGACCAGGACGATCGCCGGCGACTTCATGGGGCAATCGACCTTCGAGAAGGTCCCCAC
>CAZVUT010000070.1:7908-13708 GCA_964630155.1 uncultured Synergistaceae bacterium | reverse complement strand
CGGCGTATCGAAAGGCGGCGTGTCGGTCCGGCTGATTTTCGCCGGCGGAAGCGGTGTTGCATTTTTCCGTCTGGGGGAATTGCTCGGGATGGAATTCCGATGACGCGGTCCGCGGATTCGTGCGTCCGGAGCAAGGTCAGAGAAAGGCTCGTAAATCGTTACACGACGACAGAGTCGATGCTCCATTCGTAATCGACGAGCAGTTTTCGCGCGCGCCGTTCTTTGAGGCATTCGTTCACCGCCTCGACGTGTTCCATCGGCACGGAGGCGTAAAGACGAACATCTTCCGCATACTCGGGCGTTTCGACGATGGAATCGTGTTTCCGCAAGAGCGCCAGTGTATCGGAAAGGCAGTCGTAGCGGACATTCAGAAAACATCGTCTCGCCGGGATGCGCGCAACACGCCCCGCACGCAGGAGCGTTTCGGCTGCGACCGATCCGTACGCCTCGATGAGGCCTCGTACGCCGAGCTTGATCCCCCCAAAAAAACGAACGATCATAACGCAACAATTCGTCAGCCCGCTTCGTTGCACCGCTCCGAGAATCGGTCTTCCCGCCGTTCCGGACGGCTCCCCTGCGTCGGTCGAGAATTCGACCGCGTTCGGGAATCCTATGCGGTACGCGTAACAGAGATGCGTCGCGTTTCGATGGAATTCACTCGCTTCGGATACGGCGTTTTTCGCGTCAGAGATCTTGCGGACGCATCGAACGATTCCGAAGAAACGCGAACGTTGGACGACCTTCAAAAATTCGACGTCCTCAAGCGGTTCAAGGAAAACCGTTTTCATCTCCACGAATCGCAGAGGCGCCTGTATGTCTCCTCGAGAGCTTCGGCCACAACGCGAACGTCGGAGAATACCGGCATGAAATTCGTGTCGCCGTTCCAGCGCGGAACGATATGGACGTGAACATGCTCGTCCAGACCGGCGCCGGAAACCTTGCCGAGATTGATTCCGATGTTGTATCCCTGCGGATTCATCGCGCGTTGCAAACATTCAAGGGCCCGTGCGACATGCGAATGAATATCCATCGCTTCTTCGACCGGAAGATGTGCGTAATCCGCCGTGTGACGATACGGCGCCACCATAAGGTGTCCGGGGTTGTACGGATACGCGTTGCAAATCACGAAACAGTGCCGCCCGCGCGCGACGATCATGTGTTCGGAGTCGCGTTCCTCCTTTGGATATTCGCAGAGAAAGCAACCGTTCGTCGGCTCGGCCTTTTTGATGTACGTCATACGCCATGGTGCGAATATATGTTCCATGTCGCCACCTCGTTCCGATAGTTTCACGCCGTAAGATGCGGAAAAAAAGCATGGTATCGGGTGAATTTCGTTCTTGAATTGGAGAAAGTCATTTGGGAGCGGAACCCCTGAGCAAAGGCTCTCAGCCGGATCGCAGATCGTCACGTCGCGGTCTTCCATTCGAGCGGCCGCTATTTTGCGAATCACGGTTTGGGGCATTGAATCACACGTCCACACGTCCATACGTCCACACGTCGAAAGATCAATAGCGCGTCGAAATATGAATCCGGATCGTGAGGAGAATCGACAAGCCAACGCCGGAATACCGCTTCAGGAATGTTTCACGTGAAACATTCCGCGGAAGAAACGATCCCATCAATCCTATCAATCGAAACGACCGTTCGAGGCTTGGTAGTGGCGCGGCGACATTGTAAATTCGGTATGTTCGGCCAATCGTGTTCGTCGAAACAATGAGTATCGCGTTCTGTCAGAAAAACTCTTTTCAGAGATGTCTCTCGTCTCGTTAAAAAGCGCGTAAAAGGTAGCATCAATATCCGCCGGTTCGAAATCGATCGGGAGCGTTATCCGGGTACACCCTTCTTTCCTATCGACGAGCAGCATTCTTCCCTTCTGAACTACGATGAAGAAAGTGTACACCATCCGCGTAAAAATGGATTCGTCGTCTCGAGCAGGTGGTCTTCTAAGCCGCGAGCACCCTATTGCGACGGAAGATGTCCTATTCGGGCTGAAACGCATCGACGCACTGATTGTACGCTAATATCGTCGTTTGTTGCCTCGTAGTAATTTCGTAGAAAGTAGCCGCTTTCGTTTGTTTGCATCGCTAAACTCACGGAGATTGCACGCCCCGCGTTGTGTATGGCCAACCTGGGAAGGTGCGCAATTTCTCGTCCTGTCGCATTGGAAGACATTATCGCGTACCTCAACGAATTCCTCAGGTAGTAGCGAACGGCACAAGTCGGCACTCAATTCAGAAAACCTGCTGTGTATTGTATCGTGTCTCCGTCGTATTCAAAAGACACTTCAGGGGACCCAAAAAGGAGAGCGTCGAGCTCGGCTGAAAACCCTGGAGCGAGATCGAACTTTTAGAGAATCATTGTATACAAGGCAGTCTCTTAAGCGCCAGTATTCTTCCCCGTCTTCATGTCTTCAATAATAGATCGGATCACCATCCACGCCTGTTGTAGGCCTATTACGGCGCCGGCGGCCATTCCGAGGCTTCTCGACCATTCCGGACATCCTTTATCGATACAATATCCGCCTACAAGATACCCCAGAAAGATAAACCCGCCGATCAGAAACGCAACGGATATGATCTTCCCGAAAACGATAATATCGTCCGTTCGCATCTTCATCGTCGATTATTTCCCGGGAAATATTTCTTCCGCGTTCGCTTCGAGGATGGCGCACAAAGCCGTAAAGCGTTCTTCGTCGATCCCCTTTATCGTCACGGAAAGCGATTCGCCCGTCCTCTTCGCCTTGACGCTTGCGCCCCATTTCCGGCTCGCGTTCTCAAATCGCGCCGGAAGACGGACTCTCTTTGAGGGCGGTCGTCGCGGCGCTTTTATTCCGATATCGTCGGAGGCGTCCTTTCCCGACGATTCTTCATTCAGCGAACCGATGTACTCTTCGAGATCGCGCACCGACATGTGTTGCGTTTGTACGACGCGGGCAATTCGCTCCGCCTCGTCCGTCTCCATCCCGATAAGAAGTCGTGCGTGTCCTTCGGCGATACTCCCGTCTTCGAGCATATCCTGAATACGATCCGAAAGGTTGAGAAGGCGGATCGTGTTCGTGACGCGGCTGCGACTCCATCCGATGCCGGATGCAAGCGTCTCCTGCGTGAGTTGGTGGTCGCGCAGGAGGGCCGAGATGGCTCTTGCGGTTTCGAGCACCGAGAGGTCCTCGCGCTGAAGGTTTTCAATCAGCGCGATCTCGCGCAGGCTCCGGTCGTCCCCCTCGACGATGCGCACGGGGATGTCCGTGCGTCCGGCCATCGTCGCCGCCCGCCATCTCCGCTCGCCCGCAACGATGCGGTATTTGTCATCCTCTCGCACGACGAGAACCGGTTGAACGACGCCGTGTTCACGGATGCTCTCCGCCAGTGACGTGAGCCCCTCTTCATCCATTCGGCTTCGGGGTTGCTTCGGGTTGGGAAGCAACAGCGATATCGGCAACGTCGTCGGATCGGCCGAAGATCGATTTTCGATGTGTTCGTCCGCTGCGGGAAGAATGGCGCCGAGTCCGCGTCCTAACGCCCGTTGCCGAGCCATCGTGCAGCCGCCTCCTTCGCGAACGAAGAATATGCGACGGCTCCCGCGCAATTTGCGTCGTAGTAGGCGACCGGAGATGCGAAGCTCGGGGCCTCGGAGAGGCGAATGTTTCTCGGGATGATCGTCTCGAATACCGCCGCCGGAAACTGTCTTCGAACCTCATCCGCGACTTCGTTCGACAAATTCGTGCGACCGTCGAACATCGTGAGAAGGACTCCGTCGATGCCGATATTCGGATTCAGGGATTCGCGAAGGAGATGAACCGTATGGGCGAGTTGTCCGACGCCTTCGAGCGCGTAGTATTCGCACTGAATCGGGATCACGAGCTTGTCGGCTGCGACGAGCGCGTTGATCGTCAAAAGGCCGAGGGACGGGGGGCAATCGATCAGCGCTACGTCGTATCCGGTGAGCCGCGAGAGATGTTTGCGGAGTTGCGTTTCACGGCTCAAAACGCTCGCAAGCTCGAGCTCCGCTCCGGCGAGATCGATGTTCGACGGCAACAGGGAGACGTTTTCCCATTTTGTCGTTATAATCGCGTCCGTAATTTGGGAATTTCCGATGAGGACGTCGTAGAGCGTCGTCTCGAGCGTCGCAGGAACGGCTCCGAGTCCGCTCGTGCAGTTTCCCTGCGGGTCGATGTCCACGGCGAGCGTCGAATATCCCATTTTGCCGAATTCGGCGGCGAGATTGACGCACGTCGTTGTCTTGCCGACACCGCCCTTTTGATTGGATATCGCGATTGAGATCATGTTTTCACCTCCACCAGGGATTTTTTTCCGCCGAGCCGGCCCGCCTCGGAAAGACCTTCGGACATGACGCGTTCTTGTGCCAGACGAGGATGTGACGTTCTTTCTCGCCCATGTGGTATGAGATAATCGTCGGCGGAAGGAGCCCGAGCCCCTTCCACGTCGCGATGGCGGCGATTTCCTCCGCGTAACGCGGCCCCTTGAACGCGAGAATGCTTCCTCCGCGTCGAACGAGAGGGGAGAGCAGTTCGACGACGACTCCGGCTTCGGCGAGCGCGCGCGCACCCGCAAAATCGAGCGACTCCCTGTGCGTCGCGGCGAAATCTTCGGCGCGGGCGCACACGACGGTGACGTTCGTCAAACCCAGTTCGGCGCTCATTTTCTCCATCGCCGAACACTTTTTGTGCACACTGTCCAGAAGCGTCACCGCAAGTCCGGGCCTGCAGATCGCCCAGACGATTCCCGGCAGTCCGCCGCCCGACCCGACGTCGATGACGGCTCCGGAAGCGGGCAGGGAGGGCAACGACCACGCGCAGTCCAGGATATGTTCGTCCCAGAGGACCGTGGCGTCCGAAGGCCCCGTGAGGCGGATGCGTCCGCCGTACGACGCGAGAAGCTCCGTATACCTTCTGAGCGCCGTTTCGTTGCGGGCGATTTCTTCACGTATACTCTGTCCGTATTCATTTTCGTTCATCGTGTTTCCCCCCGTTCGGATACAGGTACTATCATATATGGAGAAACACGCTCTGACCACAGGACGGAAAGGAGGAACGACGTGAGATTTCTCGAATCGATCATACGAAAGGCGCTCTCGGCGCCCGACGCGCCGGTTGCGTCCCTTGTGCTCGGATTGCGGGGGAGCATTGTCGTGTTGGCCGACGGACGCGTCGGCATCGGCTGGCCGCCCTCGACGCCGGACGGATCGGCGGCCATTAGGGAGGATTTCGCGTGCCGGCTCGCGTCCGCTTCAGCGCATGACCTGGCGACGCTGTATGCGTCTCCGTTCCCGCAGGAGTCCGCGGCGGCGTCCGCGGCCATAGCCGCGCTCTGCCCTCCGCCTGAGGACCCGGACGCCGAAGGCGCGTTTCTCGAATCCCTGATCCCGCTCCCTTCAGGCGGAGCCGCAGCCCTTCTCGGCTCGGACCGGGATGTCGCTGATACGCTCCGGGACTGGGGATGGAAAGTGACGGTCTTCGAAGACCCGTCGACACGACGAGGATCGCTTCCGCGATGGACTTCGACATGCGCGGCTGCTTCGTTTTCGACGTTCTGGCTGGCGGGAAGCCTTGTCCCCGCCGGATCGATCCTCTCTCTTTCGTCCGTTCTCCCGGCGGGTTGTCCGATGATCGTCCAGGGACCGGGGGTTCCGTATGTTCCCGAAGCGCTTTCGCCCATCGGAGTCCGGTATCTCGTTCTTCCGAAGCCTGTCGCCGGCGCGACCGACCGCTGTCTGGCCCATATCGGCGCCGGCGGAAGCCCCTGGCTGTCGCGTCACATTCTCTGGCGCGTCTTTCCTTGCG
>CAZVUT010000070.1:3076-7808 GCA_964630155.1 uncultured Synergistaceae bacterium | reverse complement strand
TGCTCCCGGAGACTGAAGGACACATGTCGCGTCTAGTGGCCCGCGCATATCATCCACAAAGCGGAATGTTATCCACAATAGTCGTCGGCAGGCAGATTCTTCGCGCCATATTCACCGGTTATCCACCGACTTGTCCACTTATCCACATCCCTGTGGATGATCCTGAGCCCCTATCCCTGTGTCGGACAATGCCGATTTGCGTATTTTCAAAGCAATCGCCTTCACAATTATTAACGATACGAAGACTCCGGCTTTGTGATACCATGAGACTTGTGTCATATCTCCTTTGAGCCGGGAGGGGAAACATGAAACATCGGGCAGCCAGTCTGAAGCTTTTCCTGATGTGCCTGACGCTTTTCCTGCCGTGGAGCGCGACGTCCGTTGACGCCGCGCCGGCGTCGCCGGACGTGGAAATCATCTCCTACGGGGCGAGGGACGATGCGACGCTCGAACGCGAATCGCGTACCGACCCGAACGCCCAGGCGGAATGGGGCAGGCGTCTGTTGATGCGCGGCCGGTACGTCGACGCCGCTCCGCTTCTCGCAAAAGCGTCCGAGCTGCGGATTCCCTCCGCGATGACGAATTACGCCTATCTTCTCGTGAATGGATTCGGCGTCATGAAGAATATCCCGAAAGCGCGCGGATTGTTCACAAAGGCCGCCGAAATGGGAAGCGCCGCCGCCATGAACAATCTCGGATGGATGCACCAGAACGGACACGGAGGCCCGGTCGATCATTCGGCCGCCGTTTCCTGGTACCGCAGGGCCGCGACGCTCGGATACGCTCCGGGCCAGGCGTCGCTCGCATATATGTACGAGAACGGATTGGGCGTTCCGCGGAATCCGGCCGAATCCGCGGCATGGTATTCAAAAGCGGCGGAGCAGGGAAACGCGACGGCGCAGAACAATCTCGGCGTCCTCTGTCTGAAGGGGGAGGGAGCGTCCGCGGATCATGCGGCGGCGTTCCGCTGGTTCCAGAAAGCGGCCGAACAGGGGGATCCCGCCGGGCAGTATAACCTCGGATACGTTCTCGAGCGCGGAATGGGCGCCCCGGCCGACGCGCAGAGCGCGTCGCTCTGGTACGAGAAATCCGCGATTCAGGGGTACGTTCCGGCCCAGTATGCGCTCGGGTCGTTTTTTCACGCGGCGAAAGAGCCCTCGAAAGCGCTCGTCTGGTTTCAGAAGGCCGCCGACAAGGGAAACGCGTTCGCGCTGAACAGCCTCGGGATCATGCACCAGAACGGCGAAGGCGTCGAAGCGAACGCTGCGAAGGCCGCTTTTTACTATTCGCGGGCGTCGGAAGCGGGACTTGCGGAGGCGTTCTACAACCTGGGATATCTCTACGAAAACGGGCTCGGCGTTCCGAAAGACGCCTCACGAGCCGCATCGCTCTATTCACAGGCCGCGGAAAAGGGGAATCCGTCCGCGCTCTACGCGCTCGGCTGGCTGTATAACGACGGGACGGGCGTTCCATGCGACAAGAGCAGGGCCGTGGAATGCTTCCAGAAAGCGGCCGAACGGGGGCACCCGCTCTCGCTGACGAGCATGGGGCAGGCGTGCGAAAGCGGAACCGGCGTTCCGAAAAGCTGCGTTCGCGCCTACGCATGGTACCGTCTCGCAATCGAGAACGGCCAGCAGCAGGCTTCCAGGTTTCTGGACGCCCTCCGCCGGGAAATGGATCCCGGGCAACTGTCCGAAGCGGAAACCATGCTCCGCGAGATGCGGCAACGCCTGAACGGGGAGTCGTAGGAAGTCTTCCGGAGTTGTCGCGCGGACACAAGAAATACCACGGGAAGGGCTGTCTGAATAGAAATGAAGGGAAAGAAACGGTGGATCTGTCTCCTCGGGGGGCTTCTGGGCGCCCTCGCATTCGGATATGCCCTGTTCCAGGGAATAGACTTCGGAACCGATATGGTCCGGTCGGAGCTGTTGAAAACCGTCTCCGAAAGCATGAAGGGGCGTTGCGACGTCGCGTCCGTATCCGGAAACCCGATCGTCGGGTACCGGATACGGGATCTTCGAATCCTCTCGGGTGACGTCGTCGTTGCGACGGTCGGCCGTCTGCGCCTCCGCGTCGATCCGCTCCGCATGCTGCGCGGCGTGGATCCCGTCTTTTCGCTGGCGGGGTCGGACGGTTTTGCGGACCTTCCCGGTATTCTCGATCTCATGAGGCCTTCGGATTCCGATGCGTTTCCCGAGCTTCCGCGCATTTCGCTCCGCAGGGTGCTTCTCAACCTGCCCGCCGGCCCCGTTTCCGTCGATCGCGTCACGATCGGCGCGCTTGTCGCCTCACAGGACCGCGCGCGCGTTTCGGGAACGCTCTCCTTCCGGGACCTTCCCGTTTCGCTCGACGGCGAGCTGCGTCGGGACGGATCGGCGGCGCTGCATGTCGCCGCCGGCGTTGCGAGCCTCGACCTGAACGGTCCCCTGACGGGGGCCCCGTTCTCGGTCGTCGTCTCCGTTCCCGATCTGTCGAAGCTCTCCCCGTTCCTTCCGTCCGAAACGCCCGCTCTTTCCGGGAAGGCGACCGCGTCGTTTCGCGTCGCCCCGAAGGAACCGGACATCGTCGCCGGCCGGGTATCGTTTGCTGACATAACGGCCGCATCCCTCGACATCCCCGCCGCGACGGCCTCCTTCGGGTTTGACGGGCGAAAGCTCACCGTCGCGTCGCTCGACGCGACGGTCATGGGGACGCGCGTCACGGGGAACGGCGCTATGCTTCTCGCCGAAGACCCGAAGATCTACCTGTCGCTTCGGGCAGCCGACCTGCCGATGAAGGAATGGAAGAAGGCCTTCCCGGACGCCGCCCTTCTTTCCGGCGCTATGGATCGTCTCACCGCGACCGTATCGGGAACGATGTCCTCCCTGCGCGGCGTCGTGACGATCGGGACCGCGCGTCTTTCCGTCGCGGGGGTCGCCGTTAAGAACCTCAGAGGCTCCGTCGATATCCGGCCCGACGGGTACGGCGTCGATTTCCTCGGAACGGTCGCCGGAACGCCGTTGCGCGTGGCGGGGAAGGGACGCGGAAACGAAGCGCCGCGCCTGGAGATCCGCTCCGACAGGATCGATCTCGCCGCTCTTGTCGCCGACATTCCGGAGCTGGCCGGCCTCGGGATCTCCGGAATCGCGCGCGGCGACGCGACCGTTGAGGGGCGGAAGATCCGCGGTTCTCTTGACGGAAAAAACCTTCGGATCGCCGATCTGCCGGTGGATGCGGCTTCGGTTTCCCTGGCCGGAACAACGACGCAGCTCTCCCTCGACCCGATCAGCCTCTCTTCGGAAGGAAGCGCGCTCACGGGCAAGGGAACCGTGAAGATCCGCGACGGATCCCCTCTTCTTTCGCTCTCGGGCTCGGGCAAGCTCCAGCAGAAGACCGCGGCGCGGCTGCTCTCCAGCGTCCCCGTCTCCGGGCCGGTCACGTTCGCGTGGTCCGTTGAGGGACGCGCCGACGACCCCGTCGTCACGCTCGACGCGGAGGGGCGGAACCTCACGCTCTCGAAGACGATTCCGGTCTCCTCGCTGACGCTGCGGGCGCGCTACGAAAACGGAAACGTCACGTTCAGGGACGCCGGGGCGATTCTTCTCGGCGGGACCGTTTCCCTCCAGGGCGGCGTGCATCAGGCAGGGGCGAACTCCCGGATGGCGCTCACGGCGACGGTGCGAGGCGTGAACCTCGCGCTGTTGCAGCGAGCGCTCGGATCGACCGTGGCGATGACGGGGCAGGCGGACGGATCGGCGACCATCGAGGGATCCGCGGAGTCTCCCGTCATCCGAGGCGCGCTGAACGCCGCCGGCAGCGTCGAGAAATACCCCGCGTCGCTGCGCGCGTCGCTCGAGATGAAGGACGGCGCGATCGTCTTTCCGTCGATTACCCTTTCGGTTCTTTCGACCGACCTCGCCGGACGCGGCCGGATCACGCTCCCGGCTCCGAAGAAACCCGGAAGCGTTTCGCTGAACGCGACGGCGACGAAGATCGATCTCCGGACGCTGAACGCCGCAACGGGGCTCGACCTGCCGCTCTTCGGAACCGTCGTGGCGGAGCTGTCCGTATCGGGACAGACGGACGCGCCGACGTTTTCGCTCTCGCTGACGGCGCCGGAGCTTCGCGCCTACGGCCTGAACCTGACCGATTTCAACGCGCGGATTCGCCCCTCTCCCGCCCGAAGAACGGACCCGGGGATAGCGCTTCTGCTGAAGGCGTCGCTCGGGGATCGTCCGCTCCAGCTGTTCGGAAAGCTGACGCCCGAGAAGGACGCGACGCGGCTCACGCTCCGGAGCGAACGGACGCCGGTCGATCTCGCGGGGCTCTCCGAGGCGCTCGCGGTCGACCGGACGGGACTGATGTCGGGCAAAGTCTCGTTTTCCATGGACGCGACCCTGCGCGGCGGCGCCATCTCCGGAACCGGACACGTAGGAAGCGAACGGGCGACCTTCTCGGGCTTTGAGATCCGCGATTTTTCGTTTCCGTTCGCCGTTTCCGACGAGAGCGTCACGGTGACGAAGGGGACCGCGTCGCTTTACGGCGGAGACGCGCGCGTGAACGGCTCCTACCGGCTCGATAAGGGATCCTGGACCTGCAACATCGCGGCCGTCAGCATGGACCTGGACCAGATCACCCGTCCGCTGCTCCCCTCCCCGGCCCGAATCAAGGGAAGCGCCGACCTGACCATGAAGACGTCCGGCACGTCGGGGAGATTCCTCTTCGTCTTCGGCGACGGGACCTTCTCCGCCCG
>CAZVUT010000070.1:0-2976 GCA_964630155.1 uncultured Synergistaceae bacterium | reverse complement strand
TCGCTGTTCCTGAACCGCGAGATCAACTGGATCGACTTCGACGCGAAGGTGCTCGAAGAGGCGGAGGACGAGGACACGCCGCTTCTGGAGCGCCTCAAGTTCCTGTGCATCTTCTGGAACAACCTGGACGAGTTCTTCATGGTCCGCGTCGCGAATATCTTTCATCAACACACGAAGGGGTTTCTGAACCTGCCGCCCGACGGAATGACGCCCGCGCGGCAGCTCGCGACGATCCGCAAGAAGCTGCTCCTCCTGCTTTCGAGGGCCCAGAACTGCTGGCTCAAGGATGTCCTGCCCGCGCTGCGCAAGGCCGATATCCGGATCACGCCGTTCGACGACCTCGGGGAGAAGCAGAAGAAATTCCTCGAAGGGTACTTCCGGAACGAAATCTACCCGATCCTCACGCCCCAGGCCATCGACCCCGGGCGCCCCTTTCCGACGATCTCCGGCCTGAGCCTGAATTTTCTCATTCAGCTCCTCGATCCGGACTCGGGCATCCGCTTCGCCCGGCTCAAGATCCCGAAGAACTTCTCCCGGTTCGTCTTCATCCCCCGGAACAAGGAGGCGAAGTCCTACTCGTCGCTCGGGATCTCGAAAAACGTGCGATCAAACGACATCGTCCTGATCGAGGACCTGATCCGCACCTTCCTGCCGCTGCTCTTCCCCGGGTACAAGGTCCTCGACGCGGCGACCTTCCGGATCACGCGGAACACCGACGTCGAAATCGAGGAGGACGAGGCGTCCGATTTGCTCGAAGCGGTGAAGAACCTCGTCGACCGGAGGCACTTCGGCGAGGTCATCCGGCTCGAGGTTGCGCGCGACATGTCCCGCGAGATGTTCAGTTTCCTCGTCCGGCGGTTCCACCTCGCGCCGTTCCAGGTCTACCGGATGCGCGCGCCGCTCGCCTTCCAGGGGTACATGGCGCTCTGCGACGCGGAACGCCCGGACCTGAAGGACGACCCGTTCGCCCCGCGGACGCCCGCCCCATTCGTCGAGGGCGCGCACATCTTCGCGACCATCCGGGCGGGCGACGCGATCGTCTACCACCCCTACGACAGCTTCATGCCCGTTCTCGACTTCGTGCGGCGCGCCGCGACGGACCCGAAGGTCGTCGCGATCAAGATCACGCTCTACCGTGCGGGAAGCGAGTCGCCGATCGTCCAGGCGCTCATCGAGGCCCGGCGCAACGGCAAGCAGGTGACCGCGCTCGTGGAGCTCAAGGCGCGCTTCGACGAAGAGCGGAACATCACGTGGGCCGAGGCGCTCGAGGACGCGGGCGTCCACGTCGTGTACGGCCTCGTCGGGTACAAGATCCATGCGAAGATGTGCCTCGTCGTCCGCCGCGAGACGGACGGCATCAGGCGCTACGTCCACATCGGCACCGGGAACTACAACCCCGGAACCGCGCAGGTCTACAGCGACATCGGCCTGTTCACGGCGAACCAGGCCATCTGCGCCGACGTGACGGACCTCTTCAACGCCATCACGGGGTACTCCCGGAAGGACGACTACCGCCAGATCCTCGTCTCGCCCATGACGACGCGTTCGGGAATCATCGGCCGCATCGAGCGCGAGATCGCGCGCCACAGGGAACACGGCGACGGCGAGATCCTCTTCAAGATGAACCAGCTCGTGGACAAGGCGTGCATCCAGGCGCTCTACCTGGCGTCCATGGCCGGCGTCCGGGTCCGGCTCCAGGTCCGGGGCATCTGCTGCCTGCGCCCCGGCGTTCCGGGCGTGAGCGACAATATAACGGTCACCTCGGTCGTCGGGCGCTTCCTGGAGCACGTCCGGATCTTCTTCTTCCACAACGGCGGCGACGAGGAGCTGCTCATCGGCAGCGCCGACCTCATGCCGCGCAACCTCGACCGCCGCATCGAGATCCTCGTGCCGATCCGCGACCCGGAGATCCGGAAGACGATCCGCGACGACATCCTGAAGATCCACCTTGCGGACAACGCGAAGTCCCGGCGGCTCCTCGAGGACGGAACGTACGTCCGCGACCTCCCCGCAAAGGGCGAGCCCGTCGTGGACTCGCAGCGCATCATGATGAACCGCGCCGCGGGATACAACCCCGTCCGGGGAGAAGAGGAGAAGCGACATGAACAGCTCCGTTTCTGAGGATCCCTTCCGCTACGCCGCCGAAACGCTCCTCTCCTTCCTCTCGCGCTTCGAGGAGCAGGCTGCGGGCATAGCGCCGGGCGCCGACATCGAGTTCCTGCACCGCGCCCGCGTGGCCACGCGGCGGCTCCGGGCGGCGCTCGCGCTCTTCGCGCCGATCATGCCCGAAGGACGCGACGACGGCAGGGAATGGGGCGCGTCCGTCCGCCGCGTCACGAACGCGCTCGGCGCGGCGCGCGACCTGGACGTCCAGATCCTTTTTCTGCGCGAAAAGATCGCCTCGCTCGCCCCAACCGACGAACCCGTGAAGGCCCTTCTTCCCGGCCTGAACAGGCTGCTTCTGCGAAAGACGCAATCCCGCGACCGGCTCGAAGGACGCCTGCTTCGGGCGCTGCGCCGCTGGCGTGACTCCGGGACGTCCGAGCATCTCCGGGAGTCGCTTCGCCGCGCCGTCATGGCGTCGGAGGAACGGGACGCGACGGACGGCGACCGGCTCGCGCACATCGCCGCGCAGGCCGGACGGGAACTCCGCTCGGCGCGGAGCTTCGACCTCTTCGTGCGCGACGAGACGGCCGTGACCGAGCTGCACGAACTCCGCAAGGCGACCAAGCGCGTCCGCTACATGCTGGAAATGCTCGACCCGCTCTTTGGCGGCGCGCTTTCGGATGTCGCGGACCGCTTCCGCGCGCTCCAGGACGACCTCGGCGCGATCCACGACTGCGACGTGTGGATCGCCGAGATTCCGCCCTTTCTGGCTCGCGAGCGGGAGCGCACGGCCGCCTATTTCGGCTCGCCGCGCCCCTTCGCGCGCATCGTCGCCGGGGCGGAATACCTTCTGGACGACCGGCGCGCGGA
>CAZVUT010000069.1:0-14070 GCA_964630155.1 uncultured Synergistaceae bacterium | reverse complement strand
ACGCTGTGTCGCCGAAGCGACCGGCGAAGGGAGGATGCCGACGATGCCGACGACGAATGACGAAGACGTCCGCGCACAGGCTGCGGCGAACATTCAAAAACTCATCGAAGAGGCGACGCGCCGGAGTCCGGTGCAGCGGGAAGGGATTCTCGCGTCGGAATCGCCGGTCGTCATCGGAGCCGGAGCGGGGACGGGGAAGACGTGGACGCTCGCGTGGCGCTTCGTGTGGGCGATCGCCTCCGGCCGCGCCCGTCCGAGGGATATCCTCACGCTCACGTTCACGGACAAAGCCGCGCAGGAGATGCGTTCGCGCATCGCCTCGCTCCTGGCCGACGTCTGCGCCCGTCCCGACTGCCGTTCGCCGTTGCTCGAGAGCGCGCTCGCGGAAATCGACGAGGCCGTCATCTCGACGATCCACTCCTTCGCGCTCCGTACCCTCCGGGAGAACGTCCTGTCCGCGACCTTCGGCGACATGCTTCCGGAAAACGGCGACGACGGACCGGACGCCGCGGGCGAAGAAACGCCGGATCCGTCGGGCGGAATCATCTCGCAGCCGGAGGAGGAATCCCTCTGGGACGAAATGGCGCGACTCATCGAGGAAGGCGCGCTCGACGAACTGGCGCAGGGCCTCGGGGAACCGTTCCGGACCGACGCGCTCGCGCTTCTGGAAGAACCCATGAAACAGGGGGTTCTGTTCGATATCGCGACGCCCGAGCAGCTCGTCGCGTTCGCGCGGTCCCTCGCGGGGTTTCTCGAAAGCCGCGGAAGCGCCCCGCCCGATTGCCTCGCGCTCGCAACGGACGAACAGGACGTCCGCGACACGATCCGCCGGCAGACGGAGGCGATGCAGCGGGAAATCCGCGATCTCTGGACGGGCGTCGTTCTGCCGGAAACGCGAGCCTTTCGCAAAGACGGGGATGAACTGTCCGACCGGCTGCGGACGCTCGAATCGCAAGGCCTTTCGGACGGCGAGGACCCCGACGCGATCCCGCGCTTCCTGGTCGCGCTGGAATCCGGACCGCTCTCCGTGGACATGCGGAAGGGACCGAAGGCCCTGAAGGACTGCCTGAAGGAGCTTCTCGGCGATACGCTCGCGAATTACCGCGACGATCTCCGGGGAATCGCGGCTTCGGCCCGGTGCGTTCTGGACGGATTTCCGGAGGAGGAGCGGCGCATCCGCCGCCCGCTGCTCGCGCTGGCCGCCATTTGCTGGGCGCGAAGACGACGGGCGGGAGAGCTCATGGGGAGGATGTCGTTCGACGATATGATCCGCCTCGCGATCCCGGTCCTTGAAGCGTCGTCCGGAGAGGCGCGCCGCTTCACCGAGATTCTCGTCGACGAGTTCCAGGACACCAGTCCGCTCCAGCACCGTCTGGTCATGGCGGCAGCGGGAGGACGCGCGGACGCGCGGATCTTTCTCGTCGGGGACGTGAAACAGTCGATCTACCGCTTCCGCCACGCCGATCCTCGCCTGTTCGCGCACGAGGCGGCGCGCGCCGCACGGGGGCCGGGACGCTACATCCCCCTGACGACGAGCTTCCGAAGCCGGAGCGATCTCATCGCCCGGGTGAATGACGTCTTCGGACGGATGTGGCCGACGCGCTACGAACCGCTCGATGCGTTTTCCGCCGACCGCCCCGCCGAACGGGACTCCGGAGGACTGCCCGCCTTCGCGATCCGCGTGACGCGGTCCGAACCGGGAGAGAAGACAAGCGCAGCGCGGCTCCGCGCAGCCCGGTCGCTGGCGCGGGAGTTGGCGCGTCTTCGTTCGGACGGGACGACCGTCTGGGACGGAAAGGAGGAAGCGATCCGCCCCTGCCGGTGGAGCGACATGGCAATCCTCGTCCCGACCCGGACCTACTACGACCCGCTCGAAGAGATCTTCTTCCCCGAATTCTGCATTCCGACGGCCTTCCTGCGCCACACGCGCTTCTTCTCGAGAAGCGAAACCCGCGACGCGATCGCCTTCGTCCGCGCGCTGGCCGATCCGTCGGACGACCTTTCCCTTCTCGGTTTTCTCGCCTCTCCGCTGTCGGGGATGTCGCGCACGCGCGGAAACGGCGAAGGAGCGTGGGCGTCGATCGCGGCGAACGTCCGCGCGTCGGGCGCGCCCGCGTCGATGCGCGATGCCTATGCGCTGATGGAACGCAGCCGCTCCGTCCTTCGCGTGAAGGGCGTTTCGGCCGCCCTGGAGCTTCTGCTCGAAGACACGGCGTTTTTGTACCGGCTCCCGCTCTGGCGCAGGCAAGCGGCATTCGCAAATTTACGGCAGCTTCTCGATCTCGCGAGGGAGTACGAGCGATCGTTCGGGCCGGACGCGCTCGGGTGCGCCGCATACCTCGAGCGATCGGCCAGAAACGCGCTCCCCTTCGAGGACGCGGCCTCTCTCGGCGAGGACGCGGACGTCGTGCGCGTCATGACGGTCCATGCCGCGAAGGGACTCGAGTTTCCGCTCGTCGCGATCTTCGACCTGAACGGGACGTCCCGCGGCGGCAGGCCGGAGCGCTTCCGCCCATCCGCCGCGATGGGAGTCGCCTTTTCCGCGTACCCCTCCGCCGGACCGGAGGATTCGGTCCCCCTCTCCGGCTCCATCCACCGCATTCTCGAATCCGGCGAGGATCGGGAGGAATCGGCCCGTCTCTTCTACGTCGCATGCACGCGGGCGCGGGACTCCCTGCTGCTCTGCTCCACCTGCGGCAAGGAACCGGCGCGGGACTCCTGGTTTTCGATGCTCGCCGACGCCGTCGAAGCGCCTCCCGAAAGCGGCGAAACCGTCGAAAATCGCGATGCTCCCGATTCCGACAGTGCGTCACAGACGGAAGAGCGCGGCGCTGAAGGGCCTGACGTCGCTCCCCCGTCGCGAAGCGGCCGGCCCCTGACGCGCCTCGGGGCAAGCGCCTACGCGCTTCTGCGGTTCTGCCCGACCGCATACCGGATGCGATACCGTCAGGGGATGGACCTTGACTGGGAGATTCCCGTGGAAGGGATGGAGCGAGGCGACGCAGAAGGAAGCGGGGGCGCCGATGCGGGAACCATGGCGCACCGGATTCTCGAGCGATGGGACTTCCGGAGCGGGAGCCTCGCGGCGCTTCTCGATCCCCGGACGCCCGGAATTCCCCCTGCGCTGCGCCCGGCGTTCGAAGACGCGTCGCTTCGCGAACGAATCACGGGATGGCTGGAAGCCCTTGCATTATCGGACTTCGGGAAGACGCTTGCGGACCTTTCGGCGCGGCGCGAACTTCACAGGGAGGCGCCCTTCCGCGTCGCTCTCGAAAACGGCCCGATTTTGACGGGAAGCATCGATCTGTGGTACGACGACGGAGACACGCTGCGGGTCGTCGACTACAAACTCACGAGGATTCGCAACGCGCCGCCCGTCCTGTACGACCGACAGCTTCTGTTCTACGGCGCGGCGCTGTCCCGGATCTTCCCGGGACGGACGACGGACCTGCGGCTCTACCACATCGTCGAAGGCGTTCTGGGAAACCCTGTGCAACAACCGTCGCAGGAGGACATCGACGCCGATCTTCGGAACGCCGCCCTCGTCGCGGCGGAAGGCCCCTTCACGCCGGCGGACGACGCCCCGTGCGGCATGTGCCCCTTTTCCGGCTCGTGCGCCGAATACGCGTTCGCGAGGGCCGGAGCTACAGGGCTTTCCAGTTCTTGAAGCCCTTTCCCAGAACTTCGGACGCGTCGCTGATCGCCATAAACGCCTTCGGATCGGCGTCGGACAGGAATTTCTTCAGAAAAATGACCTGTCGCGGTTCGAGGAAGCTCAGAAGCAGCAGGCGCTCCTCCCCCGTATAGCCGCCCTCTCCCCGAAGGAAGGTGACGCCGCGCCCGATGGAGTGCGTGATGAAGTCCGAAACCCTCCGGGGCTCGGACGAGACGATCAGCACCTGCTTGCGCCGGTCGAAGGACCGCATGATGTTGTCCACCACGATCCCGTACACGTACAGCCCGACGACCCCGTAGACGACGGCCTCGAAACCGACAATGAAGAACGAAAGCAGCAGGACGAACATGTTGACGTAGATGCTGAACTGGCCAAGTTCGATTCCGTACCGGCGCCGGAGCGCGACCGCCGGTATGTCGAGACCGCCCGACGAGGCGCCGACCCGGAAGACGATCCCTCCGCCAAGCCCGTGCAATACGCCCGAGGCCACCGCCGCGAGAAATCTGTCGGGAAGGTCGGGCAGCGGCACCAGTTCGAAAACCTTGAGCAGAACGGCTGTCAGAACGACCGAGTAGGCCGTCCAGATCACGAACCTGGGGGAAAGTTCCTTCCACGCCCACACCATCAGGAGCGCATTCGCCGCCAGCAGCACCCACGCCGGAGAAATTCCGAAGACATAGTTCGACAGCACGGCGAGTCCGGACACGCCGAGATCGGGGAAGCGATAGGGCAGGACGAAAAGAATGACTGCCAGCGCGTTGACGGCGTTTCCGATCGTCACCGCAACGAAGGTCCTCCACTCATCGCGGATGCCCGCGAGAACGGGAATGACGTATTTTGAAAACGGGACCTTCCTCAGTTTCATCTCCTGTTCCTCCTCGTCGCACGTTTGATATAATAGATGGGTTACGGATAGGAAAAAGGATGTGAGCACGTGTTCATTCCGCTTGAAGGCCAGGGAGCCGTCTCCATCGACCGTGTCATTTGTCTCGTACGGTACGGCGACGAAACCGCGATCCATCTCCGGAACGGCGCAGTGATGGTCACCGGGTTCAAACCGGAGACGCTCGCTAGAAGATACAACTCTTTGATGTCGGAAGCAAGACGGAACGCCGGCATCGCCGCACTATCGCAATTCCCCGGCGAAGCGCCGGGACAGGGAGGAATTCGACGTTGAACACTTCTGCGGCGCAATATACCGCGCAAAATATTCAGGTTCTCGAAGGACTCGAGGCTGTCCGCCGACGGCCTGGAATGTATATCGGCGACACGGGATCCAGAGGATTGCATCACCTCGTCTACGAGGTCGTTGACAATTCCGTTGACGAAGCGATCGCGGGCGTTTGCGACCGCATCAACGTCGTCATCCACACCGACGGAAGCGTATCGGTGGAGGATAACGGCCGCGGAATCCCGACGGACCCGCACCCATCGAACGGACGTCCGGCCGTCGAGGTCGTCCTCACCGTCCTGCACGCGGGCGGCAAGTTCGACGGCAGCGCCTACAAGGTCAGCGGCGGACTGCACGGCGTCGGCGTTTCGGTCGTGAACGCGCTCTCCGAGTGGCTGGAAGTGACGGTCTGCCTGGGCGAACTGTGCCGCTCCCAACGCTATGAACGGGGCAAGCCGGTCACCGAACTCTCCGAAGGCACGCCGACGACAAAGCACGGAACCACCGTCCGGTTCATGCCGGACGCCGAAATCTTCGAGGAAATGGACTTCTCGGCGGATCTTCTGGGGGGGCGCTTCCGCGAGATCGCGTTCCTGAACCCCGGCCTGGCCATCACGATGGTTGACGAGCGGACGGAGCGCACCTGGGAGTTCCACTACGAAGGGGGCATCCGCTCCTTCGTGGAATTCCTGAACCGCGACAAGGATCCGCTCTTTCCGGAGCCGGTCGTCATCTCGGGCGAGCGCGACGACATCGAAGTGGATCTCGGACTCCAGTACAACGACACCTACCTCGAACGCATCTTCGCCTTCGCGAACATGATCCATACGATCGAGGGCGGCACGCACGTCTCCGGCCTCCGGACCGCCCTGACGCGGGCCGTCAACGACGCCGCGCGGAAGGGCAAGCTCCTGAAGGAGAAGGAAGAGAACTTCTCGGGCGACGACCTGAAGGAAGGGCTCACCTGCGTCATATCGGTCAAGCTGCGCAACCCGCAGTTCGAGGGACAGACAAAGACGAAGCTCGGCAACAGCGACGTCAAGGGCATCGCCGACTCGATCATCTACGAGGGGCTCGTCGCCTATTTCGAGGAACATCCCGAGGTCGTCCGCCCCGTCGTCGAAAAGGCGCTTCGCACGCGGCAGGCGCGCGAGGCGGCGAAAAAGGCCCGCGAGCTCGTGCGCAAGAGCGCCATGTCGGGCATGAGCCTGCCCGGAAAACTCGCGGATTGCTCCAGCCGGGATTCCGCCATCAGCGAAGTGTACATCGTCGAGGGAAATTCGGCCGGAGGCAGCGCGAAGCAGGGGCGAGACCGGAACTTTCAGGCCATCCTGCCGCTCCGGGGCAAGATCCTGAATGTCGAAAAGTCGCGGCTGGACAAGGTCCTCGGAAACGCCGAAATCCGCACGATCATCCAGACGCTCGGTTGCGGCATCGGGGACGATTTCGACCCATCGCGGCTCCGTTACGGCAAGATCATCATCATGACGGACGCCGACGTTGACGGAGCGCACATCAGCACGCTGCTCCTGACCTTCTTCTACCGCTACATGAAGGAACTGGTCGAAGGGGGGTACCTCTATCTGGCGCAACCGCCGCTCTATCGCGTCCAAAAAGGGAAAAACGTGACATACTGCTACTCAGAAAAGGAATTACGTCGTATCATGGACGGACAGGCGGATCCATCGAAAGTTTCCGTACAGCGCTACAAGGGATTGGGCGAAATGAACCCGGAACAGCTCTGGGAGACGACCATGGATCCCCAGAACCGCGTGCTCCGACACATCGAGATCGACGATGCGATGCTCGCGGATGAGTATTTCGGCATTCTTATGGGGGACAAGGTCGAACCCAGGCGGGAATTCATCGAAACGCACGCCCATGAGGTGCGCAATCTGGACGTGTAGCTGAGGATCGCGGAGAGGAGCGCCGTTCGTATGCAGGGACCGTACCGGCCGTACAAACCGTGGAAACACACCTACGGCGAGAGACCGAGCCTCTTCAGACAGATCATTCTTGTCCTCATCGCCATTTCGGCGTGCATCGGCCTCGTCATCGTCGGGGACGTCCTCATTCACCCCGGAATCGACTGGTCGGAGACGCTGATCGTCCGGATGATCTACGAACGGCGAAGTATTGGGAAGTAACGGTTTTCCGCGAAAACGGCGCAAAACGACAGGGCGGCCGGATCCCGAGAGGATCGGCCGCCCTGTTTTTTCTCCCTGCGTTCCTTTCTGAAAGCCCGGGAAACCTAGAGCCCCGCTTTTTTCCGGAGTTCGCCGACCGCAACGTTCAGCGAAACCACCGATCCCTTCCACGGCGCCTTCCCCGACGACCAGTCGAGGCGGTCGAGCAAAGGCGCGGCATCCGCCCTCTTCCCGCTCTCCACGAGGATTCGCGCGCGCTGCAGATTAAGGTAGTCCTGAACCTTGACGGTCCCGGCGACCTTCGTTCCCGACGCGTCCGCGGGATCGTAGACGTTCATCCGGTCGGAAGGAAGGTCGAGCTTCATGACGCGCTCGAGTTCGTCCAGATCCGCAAGCCTCCCGGCCGCGGCGGCCCGCTCCGCGAGAACGGCGGCCGCAAGGACGCGCATCCGCGCAGTGTCGCCGCCGACAGGGAGCGTCGTGTTGTAACATTTTCCGAGCGTTTTGAAGAGCCCCTTGCGGGCTTCCTCGGTATCCTTCATGCGAAGGGACGATGCATCCGATATGAAAGACGCCTGACAGGCCGCCTTTTTGTCGGACGATGCCCGCAAATCCTTCACGTCCTTTGCAGCCGCATCGAACCGCATCGCCAGGTAGTCCGACATCGCCTTCTCGACGGCCTTATTGTTTCCCGCTTCCGAGACAACGGCTCCGCCGTCGCCACCGCCTTCACATCCTCACCCGAACGCGACGCCCGCCGCTAAAAAGACGAAAAGCGCCGCAATCGACAGAACAAGCCCACAGGACGATCGTTTCAATATTCCCAACCTCCGTTATTGCCGTTCCTTCACGGACCACCGGTGTTTCATCGCGTCATAAAGATACACGTTGTCCGCGGTGAAGACCTTCACGCTGTACTCGTCCATGAGGGCCGCCTGAACCTTCGCGATCTCTTTTTCCTGCCACTGGTGGAGCGTTGTGTCGTACAGGACAACCTTCGTGTCGTCCCAGCACACGGCCAGCCTGTCCCCAAGGACGGCGTCCCAGTCGAACTTCTCCCCGGACCCGGCGCGTTCCGTCTCGAAGGCCTTCCACTCGTGAAGGACCGGGTCGAAAACCACAAATTCCGCGTCCGTGAGCATGGCGCCCATCCCCCGGGAAATAAGCGGAGACCTGACCGTCGTGATGGGTTCCGGACTGACGATCCACTTGCGCGCCTTCGCGTCGAAAATGGCGACCCGCGTCGGCTCCCAGACCATCGCGTAGTTGTCGGACATCACGGTGTTGACCGCCGCGAAGCCGTTGAGCGGCAGCCATTCATGCGTCCGGATATCGTACGCCCACGCGTCGTTCGCATCCCAGACCAGCGCGAGATAGTTGTGCGTCTTCCATCCGTTGGCGTGAAAATCGTTGAGGACCGAGTAGTTCTTCAGCCCCGGATCGTACACCTTGACCGTGTTCTTCGACACGAAGAGCTGAACCTCAGCGGAAGCGACCAACGCCGAGAGCATCAGTGCGACAAGCGCCAGCGCGAATATCGTTCGTTTTGTCTTCATCGTTCACCCCTCCTCGAATCGGACTTCAAACCCTATTTCCCGAAGACCACGCAGTCCTCGAGAAGCTGTTTGAGCGGCATAACCGCCTCGACCACATACTTCCCGTCAACCGTTCCCTCGGAAACGAATTTTCCCGGGTGGACCCACCCTTCGAGCGATATTGACTGAACCCGTCGCGGCAACCCGTATTTCACCTCGTAGAGAAGGCCGAGCGTCCGGCGATAGAGGTCCGTCACGGCGGCCCTTCTCGCAAGAAGCTTCCGGGACGGAGCAGGATCTTCCGGCAGAGGCGCCCGCCCCTGAACGATCGCCGTCCGTTCCGTCCAGTCGATCTGTCCGTAGGAAAACTCCTGGATTCCCTCGACGGCCCCGTTGTTCCTCCAGATCGTCTGGAACTCCGCCTCGTTCAGCACGCTTGCCGCTTCAGCGCCCGGGCAAACGGCGAGCAGGAGCGCCGCCAGAACCAGAATCGAGAGCCGCGGCCGGGACATCATGGCTGCACCTTCGGTTCGGATCCGGAAAGCGTCGCATCGATCGTGCTTGCGGTCACCCCCGTCACCGACACGCCGAGTTCCTCCAGCCGGACGGCCAGGTCTTCGGCATTGCCGTCCGTGTTGACGTCAAGTTCCAGCTTGTTGTTCCGGTACGCCCGCTGGTAGACGGCGGTCACGCCCTTCGTCTCCTCGAGTCCGCTCTTGAGCTTCCTCGCGTCGGCGAACGAGATTCCCTCCACGACGAGCTTCACGACGCGCCCGGGAACACCGCCCGCGCTGCCGCTCACAAGCGAGTAGGCCACCTTGTTGACAAGTCCGCCGGAAGCCTTTTCCGCCGCGATCTTCAGTCCCTTGACCGCGGCGTCCTGCGCGGAAACGCCGATCTGCTTCACTTCCGGAATCTCGCTTCCAAGAACGTATCCGGTCTGGGTGATGACGGCCTTGAGCTGCAGCTGGCTGCGGACGCCCCAGAGCTTCTGTCCCGCCGCGTGCTGCGTCGTATAGGTCACGGACTGCGCCTTTGCGTGGATGATCACGTCGGCCTGGAACGTCTTCGCGAGTTCCTTGAGCCGGTCCATGTCTCCGGTTCGTTCCGCCATGTCCCATTCGGACTTGTGAAGCGACTTCGCCTGTTCCTGATCGACCATGAGGTACCCGGCCTTCTGGAACAGCGCGAGCGTCGTCCCCTCGACCGTTGACAGGAACGGCTTCTGTCCGTCGATGGCTTCGTCCACGACGATCATGACCCTCGGGTTGCCGAGCGCGTCGATGACCGCCGGTCCGAGAACGCCATCAAGGGCCGCGACGGAGACCGTGCACTTCGCATTGAGTCTGAGAATGCCGTCCGGGCCGACCTCTTCCTTCGTGACCTTGAGATCCTTCACGATTCCCTTGGCCTGCGAGAAGACACGGTCCTTGACGATCTCGAACTCCTTCATCTCGGAGACGCTCTCGACATAGGCGCCGATGCCCTTCTCTATGGCGTCCCGGTAGGCCGAACGCTTCGCTTCGTCCCGGGCCCGGGTCGTGTCTCCGTTCAGGACAGCGCCCTCGCCATAGGCTTCGACGACGATCGCCTCACCCGTCGAGGCGGGATCTCCGGATTTTGACGCGTTTTCTTTTCCCTTCGCGGCCTCCGCCATCGGGGAACTCCCCCCCAGGAGCAGGAGGATCGCCACGAGTGCGAGAACTGGCCGCAATGCCGGCCGGTTCACGGCGCTCACCTCTTGACCACGAGCACCCGGCACTTGGCCAGGAAGTTCATCTTGCTGTTGCGCATCTTGTCCGCCGCAGCATTGGAGACGACGATGTCGACATTGTTCGGGCCGACGAGCTTGGCGGGCTTCACGATAAGGGGCCTGTCAGCCACCTTCGCGCTCCCCTTCGCCCACTCCATGTTCGTGTGGTACTCGCACTGCCCCGAATTCAGAAGCACTTCGTCCTCGGCGATGCCGGGGCCGTAGACGACCTTTCCGCGCTGATCGAGAATCCGGAACGTCATCGCCGGGATCAGCGGCAGGCCGCGGCAATCAAGGATCACGCCGGTGTACCCGTACTTTCCGGACGACTTCCCGGGCGTCGCGTCGGACGGCTTCGGAAGATGCGGCAGGACGGACTGGCGGAGCTTGTCGAGCTTGACGCGTCCCGTAATCGTGTAAATCTCTCCGTCAAACTTCGCGTCCGTGATCTCGACGTTCTTGATCATCCCCTGAACCTGCGTCCGGACGGTGTCGTTGGTGACCATGAAATCGTCCATCCTGGTCTCCGAGGACAACTGCACGCCCTTGATGAACTCGAGCAGGTTGCGCTGCAGATCGAGCGTCGCGCCCCGTCGGGCGAGGAGCTGTCCCTGTCCCGTCCCCTGCTTCCCCGTGGGCGGAACCGCCTGCCCCGTGGCCTCGATATAGTCGGAGGTCCAGTTGATCCTGGCGTTCTTGCCCTCTTCGACAAGTTCGCCCTTCACGATCTCGGACTGCTTGATCTGGGAGACGTCGACGGTATAGCCGTCCATTGCCTTCTCGATAGGCAGGTTGCTGTCATCCACCACGGGAAGATCCATAGCTCCCTGCATCGCCGTATCCCCGGGCGTTTTCGCCTCGTCGATCACCGGAAGCGGCTCCTTGCCGGCATCCGTCGCCGTTCCGGGCTGTTGCGCCGCATCCTTCGCCGGGTCAGCGGGCTTTTCCACCGGAGGAAGCGCGGGCAGATCCGTCGCACTTCCGGCGGCTTCCGCCGAAACCGGAATATTCGCCATGACTCCGACAAGCGCTGCGCTCGCAACCATCAACCCCAGCAAAATCCAGACAGGAATCCGTTTCATTCGCAAACACTCCCTTCGTGTTCTCGCATGAGTTACGATTCTGTGACCAGTCCCGTTTTTCCGCCTTCGCCTCCATTTTGTCCGGAACGAAGGCCTCAGCGTTTCTATTGTACATTGTCTGGATTGTTTTCTCAATCCCGATTCTTGGGAAAAGACCACGCTACGCTTTCATCCCGTCGCGGGGTTCACCCGCGATAGCCCAGTTCCCTGGAAACGCCCTCCGCCGTCGACCGGACGCGTTCGCACAACGCTCGGGCCCGTTCGTCGCTCATCCTGTAGGCGGGCGCGGTGATGCTGACGGCGCCCGCAGGCGTTCCGTCGAGGGAACGCACGGCCGCGCCGATGCAGCGTATTCCCTCCTCGTTCTCCTGGTTCTCTTCCGCCCAGCCGTTGCGCCGGACGTCGTCGAGAATCCGGCGGAGCGCCTCGGGGTCCGTCACCGTCGCATTCGTCCGTCGCTCCAGCGTCGTCCGAGACAGATACGTGTCCAGTTCGGCCTCGGGGAGCGCCGCGAGGATCGCCCGTCCGCCCGAGGTCGAATAGAGGGAAAGGGGGGCTCCGATCCGCGAGCGCATTCCCACGGGGTGCGGGCTGTCGAGCTTGTCGAGGTAGAACGCCTTGCCGTTTTCATATATAAAGAGGTGCACCGTCTCGTGCGTCTCTTCCCAGAGTCGCCGCATGAAGGGGCGCGCTATTTCGGCGAGCCCGGAGGAACGGCGGTACGCATCCGCCCAGAGGAGAACGGCAGGTCCGACCTGGTAGCGACCTCCTTCGTCCCGGAGAACGACGTTCTTTTCCCTGAAGGTCGAGAGAATCCTGTGAACCGTGGATTTTGAAAGATCGGTGGCTTCCGCTATCTCGGTCACCCCGATCAGACGCCGCTCCTCCGCCATGAACGCCAGTATTGCCAGAGAGCGTTCCAGGACGCGGATATTCATTCCCGTTTCCGCCATAGACGACACCTGCCTCGTTTTTTTACGAAAAGATACACGTCGCCATGCGACGCTACACCGGGCCGCCCCGCTTGTCAAGGGGCGCGACGGCGGTTGTGCGACCGGACGACGATACTGTCATATCGAAGCGGGACAGAGAAAATGTCATGCCGTGAAGACACGACACGATGTTTTCCCGAGCAAACGGGAAACGACGGTTCCCCCCCCGTTTGCGACGAAAACCTTCGTTACGCATCCGTTACGAAGGTTTCGATCTTTTGTAACGGTCCCTCCGTATACTTCATTCAGCACAGACAAATTTACGAGGAGGAATGTGGAATGAAGGGCATGAAGCTGGTTCTTTCCCTTGCCGCGGCGCTCTCGGTCGCGGGGACGGCGTTTGCGGGCGACATGGTGATCAACGGGTCGACGACGGTCCTGCCGATCGCGCAGGCGGCCGCGGAGAAGTTCATGGCGGCGAACGGCGGCGTGAAAATCACCGTCTCGGGCGGCGGCAGCGGCAACGGGCTCAAGGCGCTTATCGACGGAACGACGGATATCGCCGATTCGTCCCGGTTCATCAAGAACGAGGAAGTCGCGGCGGCCGTGGCGAACAAGATCTATCCCGTGCCCTTCGCGGTCGCGGTGGACGCACTGATCCCCGTCGTTCATCCGTCCAACCCCGTCACCCTTCTGACGACCGAACAGCTTCGGAAGATCTACAAGGGCGAGATCAAAAACTGGAAGGAAGTCGGCGGAGAGGACAAACAGATCGCGGTCGTGGGACGCGACACCAGCTCCGGCACCTATGAGACCTTCGAAGAGAAGATCATGAAGAAGGAACGCGTCACCGAACGCGCGCTGATCGTCGCATCCAACGGCGCCATGGCGCAGACGGTCGCGAAGAACAAGCTCTCCATCGGGTACATCGGCATCGGCTACCTGAACGACACCCTCAAACCCGTCGCGGTGGACGGAATCGCCGGCACCGCGAAGACCGCGCTCGACGGAACCTACCCGGTCGCCCGCTACCTCTTTATGTTCACGAAGGGCTGGCCCACGGGCGACGTCCTGAGCTTCATCAACTACGTCCTGAGCGATCAGGGACAGAAGGTCGTCGCGGAGAGCGGATTCGTCCCGCTTCGCTGACAAAGGCGCGAAGTACCTGTCAGGAAGTCCTCCGGAAACACGGGCGAGCGGATTTCCGGCAGCCGGCCCGGGAAACGGAATACAGCTACGAACCAGTCCTGCTCAGGCGGCGGGACTGGTTTTCAGGTCAGGGGAGGAGTACATTCATGAAAAACGAGGGACTGCCGTCCATCCTTGTCGCAGCGGTGTCGAGCCTGGGAATATTCATCATGCTCTTCATCCTGTATTTCCTCGTGACCGAGGGAATCCCCGTCCTTCGCGAGACGTCGCTGCAGAAGATTCTTCTGGAGAAGGCGTGGTACCCGACGGAGACGCCTCCGGCGCTCGGGATGTCCGCGCTCATCGTCGGCAGCGTTTCGGTGACGCTGCTCTCGTCGCTTCTGGCAATCCCGCTGAGTCTTCTCGTCGCGATCTTCATCTCGGATGTCGCGCCGTCGTTTCTCCGGGACATTCTGAAGCCGGTCCTCGAACTCCTGAGCTTTCTCCCCTCGATCGTTCTCGGCTTTCTGGGCATGGTGGTGCTTGCGCCCTGGCTCCAGGAACGATTCGAACTCCTGTCGGGGCTGAACCTCCTCAACGCGTCGATTCTTCTCGGAATCATGAGCGTCCCGATCATCGCGTCGCT
>CAZVUT010000068.1:0-14427 GCA_964630155.1 uncultured Synergistaceae bacterium | reverse complement strand
CGCGTTCCCGACCTTGTTGCGGAAGGGCTCGCAGCCTGGACCCTTCTCTCTGAACGCACAACAGCCGGTACTTCTCCCGCTCATTGCCCCTCACGACATTTGCGGGTATTATAACAGGCGATAAACTCCTGTCAACTACCATGGCGGCCTATGACAAAAAGTTTATTGTCTCTATGCCGATTCCGCGCAATCCGTCGAGCGACGGGAAATGCGTCATGTCCATGTGAACCGGAGTCACTGAGACGTACCCGTTAGCGACCGCCCAGACGTCGCTCCCCTCGTCCATTCTGTCGGAGGCCCGCCCCGAGACCCAGAAACAGAGCGTCCCTTCCGGAGAGTTCAACGACGTGACCTTTTCCTCGTACAGCCGAACGCCCTTCCGGGTGACGCGCAATCCCCGGATCTCTTCCAGGCTGAGGTTCGGGACATTCACATTCAACAGGACTCCGGGAGCAAGGGGAGCCGCCTCGAGATGCTTCAGGATCTCCGCACAGATGCAGGCGGCGGATTCGTAGTGAGCTCCGCGCTCTCTCGGGTTGCAGTTGAGCGAAACCGCGAGAGCCGGTCTTTCGAGAATGACGCCTTCCATCGCGGCCGACACGGTTCCGGAATAGGTGAGATCGTCTCCCAAGTTCGGTCCTCTGTTTATTCCGGACACGACAATGTCGGTTTCCGGGACGACTGTCTCCAGCCCCAGAACCACGCAGTCCGAGGGAGTTCCGTCGCAGGCGAGCAGATCGAGCGACGAATCGTATCCGCCTCTTTCGTGCGGAGGTCTGAGACAAATCGGACGCGTCAGCGTTACGGCATGACCGATGCTGCTCCGCTCACGATCCGGAGCGATGACCTGAACATTGTGGCCGCGCGAAGAGAGGCAGTTGGCGCATGTGACGATTCCCGGAGCGTGAATGCCGTCGTCGTTCGTCAGCAGAATTCTCATTCGCGGCTCCTAGAAAAGGATGATGCGCAACAGGAAGAAGACGATGGGATTCATGATCGTCTGGATGACGCCCAGCGAAAGCAGCAGGATGAGGACGAAAAAACCGTACCGTTCGAGCCAGAAGTATTTTTCCATCCATGACGGAGGCAGAAACGTATAGACAATCTTGGATCCGTCGAGGGGCGGTATCGGAATAAGGTTGAAGACAGCCAGTCCCACGTTGATGATGACCATAAGCGCCATGAACTGCCCCAGCGCCGGAATCCTCAGAAACGGATAGGGGATCAGGCGTACGATGAGCCCGCACACGAACGCCGTCAGAAGGTTTCCGGTCACTCCGGCGATCGAAACGAGAAACATGTCTCTCCGTGGATTTCTGAAATACCTCGGATCGATCGGGACGGGTTTCGCCCAACCGAAACGGAAGACAAGCAACATCACGGCCCCAATGAGATCGAGATGATCCATGGGGTTCAGGGAAAGGCGTCCGCGAAGCTTCGCCGTGGGGTCGCCAAGACGATACGCCATATATCCGTGACAGAATTCATGAAAGGTGATCGCCCAGAGCACCGCCGGGATGCTGAGCAGCATCTCCGACAGATTCGGAAGTTGGAACACGTTCTCTCACACTCCTTGCCGAAATTGGATACGCGCCAAGAACCCACCGCGTTTCGTCTTCTTTCGAAACGAGCTCGCCATCCAGCACCAACGTTCGAAGAAGCTGTAAAAGCTCGCCGATCCACGGCCCTTCCCGGTAGCCCAGCCGGATCAGATCTCCTCCGGTCAGGTGTGGACGTTCCAGACGAAGATTCTTGAGGAAGAAAAGAATCCGCCTGCGAACGCGCCACCGTTCGGTCGCGGCGCCCCAGTAAAGAGCGGGAACGGGGTGGACTCCTTCGAGAAGCTCGACAATACGGGAATTTTTCGGAGCGGACCTGGCTCCGAGTTCCTTTTCCATTTGCGCGAGTCCCACGAGGGATTTTACTACAATTCCGCGCTCTCTCCGCGTGAGGTTGAGACGATCCATCGCAAAACGCTGTACGGGTTCGGACGATTCCGAAAGCAGGGCTGTCAGAAATGCGAGCCACTCCAGGCCGCAGAAGTCCGGAAAGCCTTTTGGAATCCTCACGAGGAAGAGCGAAAGCCTTCTGATCCTCCGAAAGCACTCTTCTTTCAGGCTAATGCCCGGAAACAGGGACTCCCAGAGTCCGAGTTCTTCCATTCGGCGACAGGCGGGGAGCGGATCCGCTTCTGTCAGCGTCAGCTCAATTTCACTCTTCAGTCGGAATCCGGAAAGTTTCGAGAGAAGACCTCCCCGAATGCAGCTTTTCAGAAGGCGCATGGAATTTCCTTCAAAAACCAGACCGAGGCGTTTTTCCAGGCGGACGCCGCGAAGGACGCGAGTCGGATCCTCGACGAAGCTCAGATTGTGAAGCACACGAAGCAATCCCGCCGCGATGTCTCTTCTGCCTCCGAAATAGTCGAGAAGTTCTCCCCATGAAAGCGGGGTAATCGATACCGCCATAGCGTTGATCGTATAATCCCGCCGGTACAGATCCTGTTTCAGGGAATCGCTCGACACCGTCGGCTGGGCCGATGGATATTCGTAGAACTCGCGCCGGGCAGTCGCGATGTCAATTTTCTCCCCCGATTCGAATACAATCGTTCCCGTTTTGTACCGCTCGTGAACGGAGGTTCGGCATCGGTCGTCGTCTTCAAACGATTCGATGAGTTTCAGAGCGTCTCCTTCGACGACGATATCTATGTCGAGACTTTTCCGTCCAAGCAGAATATCCCGAACGGTGCCGCCCACGATGAAGGCGCGCATTCCCATTTTTTCGGTCCGTGCGCCGATCTGCCAGAGAAGTGACTGGATCGATTCGGAAAGCATCGATTCCAGTGCGTCGGCGACATTTTCCGTCCACGGGAGGTCCGTTTCGTCGTGTCGCTCGTCTCCCGGGATGGAATAGGGATACAGCGCCCGTATCAGATCCGTTCTCGTGATGATCCCGACGAGCCGGTCGTCTTCCATGACGGGAAGCCTTCCGATGTTATGAACCGTAAAAACCCGATGGGCTTCCTGAATCGAGGCCTTTCGGGAGATCGTCCGGACTCCCTCCGTCATGAACTCCCGCACCAGGGCGAGACCGTATCCGTGAAGCTGCGCCTTGTCAAGATCCTTTCTCGTAATGAGGCCGACGAGCACATGGGCGTCGACGACCGGCAGCGCCGCGTGCCCGTAGCGGATCATCGTGCGATACGCGTCGTTCACCGACGAATCCGGAGACACGGCGAGAACGGGGCTTGTCATATAGTCGGAGACGGTCATTTTCGGGGGGATCTGTTTGTCGAGGACTCGTTCCATCGATGCGAGAAGCGTTTTCGGGTCGGTATCATGCAATGTGACGGACGCAGCCTGAGGATGTCCTCCCCCTCCGAGGGGAGCCAGAAGATGCGCCGCGTTGACGCCATCTTCGCGGCTCCGGGCCACGAGGTACGTTCTCTGCCCCATTTTCACCGCTGCAAGAACGACATCCGCTGAGAAATAGTCCCTGAGCCTGTGGACAAAAAGCGACAACCCGTCGACATAGGGATGCATTTCCGCGTGGGAAAAGACGACGCGGACCCCGCCCCAAAAACGCTCCCGCGCATTCTCGATCAGCGTGTCGAGGAGCTTCCTCTCGGGAGGCGAAAAGGTCATCTCGATATTCGAGGGAATCGACGTCATATCGGCGCCGAGAGCTTTCAGCCGCGCCATTGCTTCAAAATCTCTCGGGCTCGTTCCGCCGAACGTCATCCCGCCCGTGTCCTCGTAGATCCCCGTTGCGAAAAGCGTCGCATCCTGGGGAGACACGGGAATGCCCTTTCGAAGCAGTATTTCCACCATAAGAGTCGTTGTTGCGCCGAGAGGTTCGATACAGGCGAACTCGGAATCGATGTCGTCGCCCGACGGCGGGTGATGGTCGTATACATGGACGCGGACCCCCTCGCGGGACGCAACATCCGCAAAGGGACCGATCCGGGAGAGTGAACGCGCGTCCACTACCACGAGAAAATCGATATTCTTCAGGCGAACGCGGCGCGGCGTGAGAATTTCCCAACGCCCCGGGTTTCCGGCGAGAAAATTCCTGACGGTCTTGCTCGCGGCGCCGGACATACACAGGACTGCGTCAGGATACAGCATCGACGCAGCAACCATGGCGGCAAGCGAATCGAAGTCGCTTCCCATATGGCTTGTTATGACCTTCACGCGCGAAGCTCCTCCAGTATGCGTTTTCTGGAAGAATACGAGCACCGTCGAAACATATCGGCCCACAGGAAAGCTGCATCCAGCCCCTGCGCAATTTCTTCGGCGCGGTTCAGGCTGCGTTCTTCCGTGATGAAAGAAATCCCCGTGCGTCCGTCCGAAAAGAGTTTGCCGGAAATCGCCGTTGCGATTTTCTCCGCCCGAAGAGCCCTCTCAAACGAACGGGCGCGCTCCTCGCTTTCAAAGACGCTCTCGCCGATGACAAGCCCCGCGAGAGAAAAAAGCATGTCCGACAGATCGCGAATCATAGTCTCAAGGCGCTCGAGCGACCCGTCATTCGTGATAACGAGATCGGCCCGTTCCATTTTTCCTTTTCCTGGAAGAAGAAACGATTCTCTTCGCCGGATCTCTTCTTCATCCAGACCGCGGAATGCGTTTCGCCTGCCCCGGACCTCCCGGGACGCGCTGACATAGATTGTCCCGTCGGTCCACCAGGGGAGCGGGCTCTCGAAAAGGAGAGGAACCTCCACAAGGACGAGCCCATCCAGCTTCGACAGCCGCGCTTCGATCTCACGCCGGACCATCGGATGCAGAATCCCGCACATCCATGAGTATTCTTCTTCCGAGGCGAAGAGTACGCGCGCGATTTCTTTTCGGTCTACGGCGCCGGACGCGACGATCCGTTCCCCCCAACGCGACCGCGCGGCGTCGATTAACGTCTTCTGTTCCCATAATTCGTGAACGATCGCGTCCGCATCGATTATCGTCGCCCCGTTGCGCTCGAAAAAACGGCAGACGCTGCTCTTACCAGCCCCAACGTCTCCCGCGATACCCAGAGTGAACATTGTTGCGTTCCTCCTCGCTTCTGTCCTCCACTTCCTTGTATTGATCCGGGATTTCCCAGAAAAAGCGGGAGTATCCGTTTCGCAATGTGCTCCCGAAAAGCCGCCGGCTCTTTGCGCCGCTCATACACAGCCGCTCTTCGGCCCGTGTCATGCCGACATAACACAGACGCCGCTCCTCTTCAAGCGAGTCCTGAATCTCGAGGCTCCGAAAGTGCGGGAAGACCCCTTCTTCGAGTCCGACCAGAAAAACCACGGGAAACTCAAGTCCCTTGGCGGCGTGAAGCGTCAGCAGGTTCACCGAGTTTCGATCCGTCATATCCGCCGTCTCGAGATCCGTGAAGAGCGACGCCTCCGCCAGCATTTCGGAGAGATCCCCGCCCGAAGGAACCAGCGACGTCAGTTCCCGGACGTTTTCGATCCGTTCGTCCCAGGATTCCGCATCCTGGCTCCTGAGGAAGCCGGAATAATCGATATCTTCCATGATGTAGCCGATGATTTCATTGACATCCCGCGAGCGTTCGAGAATCGCGCTCAAATGAGCCGCGAGTTCCATCGCGCCTGCCGAAGCTTTTCCCGCAAGCCCGGTTTTCCCTCCGGAAATCGTCTCCCAGACGTTCGCAGGGTCGGAACCGGCCAGGTCGAGGATGGTATCCGCAAGCTTTTCGAGCGACTTCTTCCCAAGCCCGCGAACCGGAACATTGCCCACTCTCATGAGCGATACGCGGTCAAACGGGTTCGCCGCCAGACGCATGAAGGAGAGCACGTCCTTGACTTCTTTGCGCTCGTAAAACGCCGTTCCCCGGATGACCCGATACGGAACGAGATTTTCCATAAGTTTCTGTTCGTATATTCGGCTCATCGCGTTGATCCGGTACAGGACCGCAATATCGCCGAAATCGTATCGTTCCTTGTTATGCAGACGAAGAATCGAGGAGACGAGAGACGTCGCTTCGGCCGTCTCGTCCGGAGCGAGCAGGACATGGATGCGTTCGCCCTTGTCCCGAACCGTCCAGAGTTCTTTCTTGCGCCGCTTTGAATTCCCGAGAATAAGGGCATTCGCTCCGGCCAGGATATTTCCCGTCGATCGATAGTTCTGGTCGAGGATATAGACCTTCGCGGGCGGGAAATCCTTTTCGAAATTCAGGATCATGGACATGTCCGCTCCGCGCCATCCGTATATAGACTGGTCCGGATCGCCGACCACCATGATATTGCCGCGATTTCCAACCAGATAGCGCAACAGTCTGTATTGTATCCGGTTCACGTCCTGATACTCGTCCACAAGCACCCATCCGATCCGCTCCCGTTCCCGTTCCCGGACCTTGGGGTCCGACGCGAGAAGATGCAACGGCAGAACGAGCAGGTCGTCGAAATCAAGCGCGTTGTGTTCACGCAAAAGCTGCTGGTATCTCTTGAAAACAGGGCCGGTGATCGAATCGATCAAACCGGGGGGAGGGAGCAGATCGACAGGATCCATCTCGTTCTTGATCTGGGAGATTTTCTCGAGCAGCGTCGACGGCTCGATTTCCTTCGAGTCCAGTTTCAATTCTTCCATGATATTTTTGACGATGCTTTTGGCATCTCCCCTGTCGAAAACGACGAACCCCTTGCGAACTCCCGTTTTCTCCAGAGCGTCCTGATTCCGGAACAGGAGTTTCAGACCGAAGGCATGGAAGGTGCTCACCTGTATCAGCCTGGAGAGCGGTCCGACAAGCTGTTGCACACGCTCGGACATTTCCCTCGCCGCCTTGTTGGTGAAGGTCACCGCGAGAATGCCGTGGGGCGCCGCCTTTTTTGAAGCGATGAGGAATGCGATCTTGTGTGCGAGAACGCGGGTTTTTCCGCTCCCCGCACCCGCGAGAACGAGCAGTGGTCCGTCGCAATAGGAGACGGCCTCCCTCTGGCGGGGGTTGAGACGTTCGAGGATTGAGTCGGTTTCCGACATCAGCCCCGCTTCTCCTTCAGCCACATTCGCAGGAGCTCGATCCACGCATCCATCCCCTTTCCCGACGGCGCCTCCATCATGAGAAGCGGCGCGCCCGGATTCAGACGATAGAGGTCACCCTGGTACAAATCCATTTCAAACGGAACATACGGCAACAGATCCGTCTTGGTCAACAGGACGGCCTTCGCCTGCGAGAAGAGCAACGGGTATTTGAGAGGTTTGTCCGCTCCTTCGGGAACGCTGCTGACGGCGACCTTCATGTCCTCTCCGATGTCGAATTCCGCCGGACACACGAGGTTCCCGACATTTTCCACGAAGAGGATATCGACCGCATCGAGCGGCAAGGATTCGAGCGCCCGGGAAACGAGATGCGCTTCGAGATGACACCCTCCGTCCGTGTTGATTTGAACCGACGGGACTCCGAGGGCGGCGATCCGTTCGGCGTCACGGGCGGTGGCGATATCTCCTTCGATGACGGCGAAGCGGAATTCCGGAGCCATACGGATTGTCGATTCGAGGAGCGTCGTCTTCCCCGAGCCGGGGGATCCTATGATATTGATATAGAGACGGCCTTCCCTGCCCATTCGATCCCGGATTCGCCGCGCAACCTCCTCATCCGCCTCCATGACGGACTGCCGGATCGTTATCACTCGATTCATCAGACTGCTCCACCTCCATGGATTCTATTTCGAGTTCCATGCCGGAATGAGTTTTCACGTTCTTTTCCCCGCATTTCGGACACAGAAAGGCGATCGGATCGTCTCCCTGCCACTCGGCGCCGCACGTCGGACATGAAAGACGCAACGGGATGAGCGACAGTTCGAGAACCGACCCTCGGAGGATCGTGTCCTCGGTCGCCACCCCGTATGCGAAACACATGACATCCGGAATCACCTGACGCATGCGCCCGATTCTCAGACGAACCTTTTTGACCTTTCCCTCGATGCCGTATTCGGAACACATGGGAATAAGGCTTTCGAGAATCGCCTCAACAAGGGACAATTCGTGCATTCGCAAACCTCCGGCGAAAAAAAAGGGGCCCGGTCGGGCCCCCGGAACGCTAACTTCAAAGACCTACTCGTTTGGCTCGATCAGGCCGAAACCGCCGCTTTTTCGTTTGTAGACGACGTTTACCGAAGCGGTTTCGACATTTCTGAAGACGTAAAATTCGTGTCCCAGGAGATCCATGTGCATGACGGCCTCTTTCGGCGTCATGGGTCTGAGGGCGAATTTCTTGACCTTGACGATCTCTTCGGTGCTTTCCTGCGGTTCGACTTCTTGCGGCATTCCTTCGATATTGAAGGAAATATCGTGCGTCTTCAACTGCGCGCGATCCGTCAGGAAGGACTTGTGACGCTTGATCTGACGTTCTATGTTCTTGAGCGCTTTATCGAATGCCTTCCTCATATCGGAAGCCTTGTCCTCGCCGCGCATGATGACACCGTTCGCGTTCGAGGTAATTTCTACGTTATATACTCCACGACCCAAGGAGACGACCACCTGGTTATCGAGTATCTTGCTGAAGAATTTCTCGAGTTTGGAGAGCTTCCCCTGCATGTAGGACTTGTGTTCCTCCGAAACCTCGGTTCCCCGCGTTACGAAGCGCATATCCATTCATCACCCCTCCATTCCCCTTCAGTTTTGTTTGGATCATTCTATCACCCGCATTGAGGATGGGCAAATACCGGGAGTTTGCCATCCGACAGGAGTGTTCGGTATAATACTCGCATCAAATACCTTATTTATTTAAGGAGTTGAAGAATTATGTTTATAGCGCAACGGGCCGAGAGGCTTCTGCCATCCGCTACACTGGCGGTTGCCGGCAAGGCGAAGGCGATGAAACGCGAAGGGAAACCCGTTATTTCGTTCGGGTCGGGAGAGCCGGATTTCAATTCTCCCGCGTCCGCACTCCAGTATGCTTCCGATGCGATGGCGAAAGGCTTCACCCATTACACCCCGGAATCGGGGATCCCGGAACTCAAAGAAGCCGTCTGCCGGTACTACCAGGACCACTTCGGACTCTCGTTCTCCGTCCCGGAGGTTCTCATCGGCGCAGGAGCCAAACCACTCATCTACGAGGCTCTCGGGTGCCTCCTCGATCCGGGCGACGAAGCGCTCATCTTCACGCCGGCGTGGGTCAGCTACGTCGAGCAGATCCGCCTGTTCGACGCGAAAGAGGTTCTCGTCGATACGTCGGATACGGGATTCATCCCCGATATCGACCGGGTCCGCTCTCTTATTTCTCCGAGGACGCGCTGCATGATCGTCAACACCCCGAACAATCCTACCGGCTCGGTGTACGACCGAAAGACGCTGGTCGGCCTTGCGGACATTGCGATCAAACACGACATCACAATCATCTACGATGAAATATACGAACGGCTTGTCTACGGCGATGCGGTCCACAATCAGATACTCAACCTGTGCCCGGCCGCCAGGGAACACACGATCACGATCAACGGCGTGAGCAAGGCCTTCGCTATGACCGGATGGAGAATCGGCTATGCGCTTGGCCCCAAGGGCGTCATTTCAAAGATGTCGTCGTTTCAGGGGCACCTTACGTCCAACCCGTGCTCCGTCGCACAATACGCCTCTCTCGGAGCGCTTGGCGGCGCCGAGGACGATGTCGTCCGCATGCACGCGTCGTTCAGCGGCCGCAGGGATCGTATCCTAGGACTTCTGCGCGACATGCCCCACATTCGTTTCGCCGAACCGAAGGGCGCGTTCTACGTCTGGATCGACATCGAAAAGACGCTCGGCATGCGCTACGGAGACAGAGTCATCGAAAACGACGCCTCCTTCTGCGAGATACTTCTGGAAGCCAAATACGTCGCCGCGGTTCCCGGGTCCGGGTTCCTGACCCCCGGAAACATTCGCGTCTCGTACGCGAACGCCGAGGAGGAGATCGTTGAGGGTATGAAGCGTCTCAAGGAGTTTCTCGTCGAACTTCGCTGATGAAACGGGGTCGGGAGAAAAATTCTTCCGACCCCGTGATTTTTCCAGGAGCGCCTTTCGCTCAATCAACGCTTCCGGTTTTCCCACACTTCGGGGTTGACCAGATGTTGCGGCTTCCTCCCCTGAAGGACGGCGACAAGGTTTTCCGCCGATTTCCGGGCCATGCCTTCGCGCGCCTTGACGGTTGCGCTTCCCACGTGCGGCAGCGTTGTCAGGTTAGGCGCCTTCAATATCGGGTCATCGAGCGGAACGGGTTCGACATCGAAAACATCGAGTCCGGCCCCCCAGATCCATTTTTCGTTGAGCGCCCGAACGAGCGCCCGCTGATCGACGACCGGCCCTCTGGATGCATTTATCAGAATGGACGTCGGCTTCATCATCCGCAGTTCCCGCTCCCCGATGAGATGCCGCGTCTCTTTCGTCAGCGGACAGTGCAGGCTTACGAAGTCGCTTTCAACGAGAAGATCGTCAAGCGCTCGACGCTCGACTCCAAGTCGCTTTTCAAGTTCGGGGTTTGCGTTGGGTCCCGCATAGAGGACGTTCATGCCGAAACCGAGGGCGCGCTTCGCGACTGCTTGCCCGATCTTTCCCAATCCGACGATTCCCAGCGTCGCCCCATCGATATCCCGTCCCAGAAGCAAATTCGGATGCCAGGTCGTCCACTCCCCGGACCGCAGAAAGGCATTCGCTTCAAGGACGCGCCTGGCGGCGGCAAGCAGGAGCGTGAATGCCACGTCCGCCGTGGCATTCGTCAATACATCCGGCGTATTGGTCACGCATACGCCGCATCGCGTAGCGGCAGGGACGTCTATGTTGTCGTATCCGACTGCATAGTTGCTCACGACCTTGATTCGGGGAGCGTTCGACAGAAATTCCTCGTCGATCCTGTCGGACAGCATCGTCAGAAGCCCGTCGGCGTCTTTCGCATGCTCGAGAAGTATCTCTCGCGGCGGAGGGTCCACGGAGTCCCATATCGAATAGTCGACGGCGCCCTCCAGAAGCCTGATGCCGACGTCCTGAATACGACGGGTTACGAATACGCGCGGCTTATTCATGATGGCGTTATCCTCCCTTGACAAAAAAGGCGCCTGCAATGCAGGCGCCTCGATTAGCGTTCGCAGTCGATGCGTACCGGTCAATTTCCCTCGAGAATTTCCTTTTCCTTGACCTTGAAGATCTCGTCTACCTTGACGATGAACTCGTCCGTCACGTCCTGGACTTCCTTGGAGTATTTCTTCAGATCGTCCTCGCTGATCAGGGATTCCTTTTCCATTTTCTTGTATCGTTCGTTACTGTCCCTCCGCACGTTCCGAATAGCCACCTTCGCTTCTTCGGCGTATTTCGAGACGAGCTTCGTCAGCTCAACGCGCCTTTCCTTCGTCAGTTCCGGCAGGGAAACCCGGATAATTTCTCCGTCGATTTGCGGCGTCACCCCGAGAGACGACGCAAGAATCCCCTTTTCGATCATCTTCAGCGAAGCCTTGTCGAAGGGAGTAATGACAATCTGTCGTCCCTCCGGAATGTTCACCGTCGCAATCTGCTTGATCGGCGTCGGCGCCCCGTAATAGTCGACCTTGATATCGTTCACCAGCCCCGGATGCGCTCTCCCGGTCCGAATACCGACAAACTGACCGTGGAGATGCTCAACGACCTTTTCCATCCTGTCCTTCAGGTCCTTGAATTCCTTTTTCGGCATTGTCCCGTTCCTCCTCCCCCGTTGTGACGATTGTACCGATCTTCCGGTCATTCACCAGAAAATCGATCAAATTCCCTTTCTGCAAAATATTAAAAACGAATATGGGAATCTTGTTTTCCATACACAACGAAAAAGCCGCTGCGTCCATAACTTCCACCTGCTTCATCAGCGCATCGAGATAGGTCATATGATGCAGAAGCGTGGCATCGGGGTTCTTCTTCGGGTCTTTGTTATATATACCATCTACCTTGGTCGCTTTCAACAGGCAATCCGCGCCGATCTCCGCCGCGCGCAACGCGGCCGCAGTATCGGTCGAGAAATACGGAGACCCCGTTCCGGCGCCGAAGATAACAATTCGTTCCTTCTCAAGGTGGCGCAGCGCCCGTCTCCGGATATACGGCTCCGCTATCTGCCGCATTTCGACGGCCGTCTGGACTCTCGTCGGAACGCCCAAACGCTCGAGAACATCCTGAAGGCAGAGCGCATTGATGACCGTCGCGAGCATGCCCATATAGTCGGCTTGGGCGCGCTCGAGTCCCATCTGTTCGATCTCCTTGCCCCGCAACATATTTCCGCCGCCTACGACCATCGCGATCTGGATGCCGGTTTTGGCGACCTCCACAATTTCCTCTCCAATGGAGCGAATCGCCTCGAAATCCAGACCGAAGGGCTTCCCTCCGGCAAGGACTTCTCCCGACAACTTCAGCAGCACCCGGTTATACTTCCCCATACTGACTCACTCTCCCGAAGACACAAAAAAGGCGAGGTCTCCCCCGCCCTGAATGATCTTTCCCTCTTCGTCCCTATTCGCCGATCGCGAATCGTGCGAAGCGTCGCACCACGATGTTTTCCCCGAGCTTTGCGATGCAGGCCACGATCAGATCCTTGACCTTTTTATCCTGATCTCTGATGTAAGGCTGTTCCAGAAGGCAGCTCGTCTCGAAAAACTTCTGGACCTTTCCCTCGGCGATTCTGTCGACAAGCTTTTCGGGTTTGCCTTCGTCAAGAGCCTGCTGCCGGTAGATCGCCTTTTCGCGATCGAGAACATCCTGCGGAACATCCTCGGGTTTCAGGTACTGCGGCGCCGCAGCGGCGATCTGCATGGAAATCTCGTGCCCGAGAGTGATGAATTCGTCGGTCTTCGCGACGAAATCCGTCTCGCTGTTGAGTTCCAGGAGCACGCCGATTTTGGAATTCGTGTGAATGTATGAGAACACCTTGCCGTCGGAGGCTTCCCGCGTCGCCTTCTTGGCCGCCTTGGCGAGCCCCTTCTCTCGCAGGAAATCGATGGCCTTTTCCATATCCCCGCAGACCTCGGCGAGAGCCGACTTGCAGTCCATCATTCCCGCTCCGGTGCGCTCACGCAGTTCTTTGACAACGCTTGCACTGATTTCCATTACGTTTTCCTCCTCAAAAAAGAAATCGTTACGGCCCGAGCCTACGCGTCTGTCGGCTCGACGACCTGATCGTACACTTCGTGAAGGCGCTCCTTGACCTCTATGATGTCCGTCTCCGTCACGTCCACGGGCGCTGCGTCCACAGCGTCGGCCTCGACCGCTGCGCCGACGGAATCCGTTCCCTGCCGTCCCTCGATGAAGGCATCGGCCATAAGACCGGCGATCAGTTTGATGGCGCGAATTGCGTCGTCATTGCCGGGAATCGGATAATCGATGACTTCCGGATCGCAGTTCGTATCGACGATGGCGACGACCGGTATGCCAAGCTTTCTGGCTTCGGCGACGGCGTTCTCTTCCCGCCGCGGATCGATCAGGAACAACACATCGGGAACGACGCGCATGTCCTGGATCCCCTTCAGGTTTTTCTCAAGCTTCGCCAGTTCTTTCCGCAGCAGCGCAATTTCCTTCTTGGGCAGGTTCTGCCAGGAATTCTCGTCTTCCTTTTTGCGAAGTTCGATCATGCGCGCCACACGCTTCCGGATCGTTCCGAAGTTCGTGAGGAAACCGCCGAGCCAGCGCTGATTCACATAATATTGCCCGGCGCGTCCGGCTTCGTCGCGGATGGTATCCTGCGCCTGCCTCTTGGTTCCCACGAAAAGAATCGTTCCGCCGTTCTTGGAAACCTCCTTGACGAAATCGTAGGCCTTTTCAAGCCCGCGAACCGTCTTCTGCAGGTCGATGATGTAGACCCCGTTGCGCTCCGTGAAGATATACGGCTTCATCTTCGGGTTCCATCTGCGGGTCTGGTGTCCGAAATGCACACCGCATTCGAGAAGCTGTTTCATACTGACTACCGACATGACGTGTCCCCTCCCGGGAATGAGTTTTTTCCTCCATGGACGTCATCCGGACCGGGAGCCTTCCCTTTTGAAAGGCACACCCCGACCTGTCGGTCCATGTGTGGAATGTGAACCGCCGGTGAGTATAGCACAGACCAGGGTTGACCTTCAAGCATCCAGGAAGTAGCATATACCCCGTATTTCGCTGTAATAAATCGAACGGAAATGGAGGCCTGTCCCAATGGGCAAGGAATCGCTTATCGAAAAACTCGACAACCTCCCCCCCGAAAGAAAGGCGATGCTCAATCGTCTTCGTCGCGTGGAAGGGCAGTTGCGCGGGATCCAGAGAATGATTCTGGAGGATAAACAATGCTATGACATTCTTCTGCAACTCTCCGCCGCGAGGAAAGCCATGCAGAAAGCCTGCATCGAAATCCTCAAGCATTATATACAGAAATGTGTCTGCGAGGCGCAGAAGCCCGACGTCATCAACATGGAACGCCTGATCGAAGCGCTTATCGACATCTCTCCGAGTCCTTCCGCGCCGGAAATCGGGCAGGAAG
>CAZVUT010000067.1:4109-14478 GCA_964630155.1 uncultured Synergistaceae bacterium | reverse complement strand
GTACGTGACGGAAAGCTGCTTCCCGAGCGGGAGATCGCGGCGCGTCTTGACATGTCGCGATCGGTGGTTCGGGAGGCGTTGATCGGCCTCGAGACGCTCGGGGCGCTCGACGTCCGGGAGCGGCAGGGGGTCTTCGTGCGAAAAGCCGACCTTCAGGAAATATCGCTCGGGCTCGACCAGATGCGCCTCGCGCCGAGCAGGAGCCTGCCGCAGATCATGGAAATGCGCTATATCCTCGAGGTTCCCGCGACCGTCCTTGCCGCCCGAAGGCGAAATGACGACGACGTCGCGAACCTTCGGGACTGCCTCGAACGCCTCGAAGCGATCCGGAAGCGTCGCGGTCCCGAGGAAGGGCCGCAGGGGGCGTACTGGAACACCATCCTGCACGCGACGATCATCCAGGCGACCGGAAACCAGGTCTACTCGCGCCTGTTCGAGGGACTCGTCTCCGTGATGGAGAAGGCGATCACGTCGCTGCGGATGCGCTACATGTCCTTTCCCGAAGAGGCGCGGGGGGACCGCATCCTCGACCAGCACCGCCGCCTCGTCGCGGCGATCGTCGACCGGGACGAGACGGCCGCGCGCGATACGATCGTCGAGCACCTGACGCTGACCGCGAACAACTTCATGGAGCAGGGCGAGATGGAGTCCATGCCGTCGGTGTTCGACGGGAAGGAACGGCCGCCGTTCTAGTCTTTCCGGAAGCGGCGGAAGATGGCCGCCCCGGACGCGCCCTTCATCGGGATGCTATGATGTCCCCGGATATGACCGCTTCTGTTGCATGACATCCGGGAGGTGGTCCCACCGTGACGAGGTTTGGAACTTTCGGAGCCGCACTGGGTTTCGGCCTGCTGTACGCGTGGATGGAAACGCTCGCCGTTCGTCTCGCCGCCGTTTCGGGGCGCGGCCCTTCCCCCGGCGCGCCGCTCTTTCTCGCCTGCCTCGCGCTCACGCTTTTCGCGGCGGGGGCGTCATCGCTCCAGCCGTTCATCGAACGCTTCCGGAGAGAACTCTCCATAGCGGGGTGCGTCCTCATGTCATCGACGCCGGTCATGCTTGCAGCTGCCGGTTTTCCGCCCTCCGCGCTGTCTTCGCTCCTTTCGTCGTCGGCCGTCGCGTTCGGCGGGGTCGGAACCGCCCTGTTGCTTTTTCGGTGGGGGATTCTGCTGAGCACGTTCGAACCCGACGATATCGCGGCAGCCTTCGGCGTCTCGTCGTTCGTTCCGGCCATCGCAGCGGCAGTCGCGAACGGTGGAATGGCCGCCGGCTTGCTTCTCGTCGTCGCGCCGCCCGTCGCGCTGCACCTGCTCGTGAAGGTTTCGGCTGCCGGAGAGGACGCAGCGCCACTTCCCCGGGTCTTTCCCCTCTTCGATCTCGCGCTGTTGCTGTTCTGTCTCCACCTCGCGATCGGCGCGTTGTCGCCCGCCGCTGCCGGCGGCGCGGAGTGGAGCGTCTGGATCCATCCGGTTGCGACGGTGTTCGCCGCTCTCGTCTTCCTCTTTCACCGGAACGCGGACCTTCAGGGGTTCTACCGAACCGCCCTTCCGTTCGTCGGAGCGGCGCTCTTCTTTGCGGGGTTCTTCCCCGGCGGCCGGCTCACGGTCGTTCTCGCCTGGGGCGGGACGGCCCTTCTCGAACTTTACGCGTGGCTGCTGCTGATGCATGTCGCGTCCGCTTCCGTAGCACAACGCGGCGTCGTTGTCGCGCGCGGCCTGTTCGTCATCGTCTGCGCGACGGTCGCCGCGTCGATGCCCGCGGGCGGAGCCGACGGACGACTCGCGGCGTTCGCGTTCCCGCTCGCGATCCTTGTCGCGCTCCTCACCGTGTGGAAGCGCTGCGGGAGGATCCTTCTCCGGCCGGTGGACGCCTCCATCCCGCCCCGGAACGAAGCTGCTTCGGAGGTCGCCCCCGTCCTCGACTCGCCGGGGGCCCCGGAGGCGCAGGAAATCCCCGAGGCCTCCGCCGCGGCGGACGACCGGGAAAAGCTCACGCATTTCGGCCTCACGTCCCGGGAGACCGACGTCGCGCTTCTGCTGCTGCGGGGCTTTCGTGACGCCTCGATCTGCGCCTCGCTCTTCATCTCTCGAAACACCCTCAAATATCACCTCAGGAACATCTACCGGAAGACCGAGACGGGAAACCGCCGCGAACTGCGGGACGTCGTCGGCTGACGCGGGTGTCCGCGTCCTCTTTCGTGCGCGGGCGGAGGGGTGGCGAAAACCACCCCCCGGAGACGTCCGGCGGGGTGGGGCTGCGCCGTTTCGTTTGCGGTACGATGCGTCCGGAGGATGGCCGGGGGTTTCGGAAACGGATGAGGCGGCGAACGCGAAAGGAGGCGTCCCGTATGCAGAAAAGGACCGCGCACGGCCGGAGTTTCGCGCCGGAGACGTCGGCTGCGGAGGCGGAGATCCGCATCCGGCTCCAGCTCGAACCCTTCCGCCTGACGCGGCGAGAGGCGGAGATTACGCTGCTGCTGCTCGGTGGGCTGCAACGAAAGGAAATTCTCGAGACGTGCGGCATCACGAACAACACGCTCAAGAGCCATATCCGACAAATCTACCGGAAACTTGGCGCGGCGCGCCGGGATGACCTCGCCGTGCGCGTGAGCGCGGCGGGAAGAGCGAAATGCGCGACGAGTCGATCGAGTTCAACGAGCGCTTCAATATGATGCGGACAAAGGACGGCGTATACGGTAGACTGTCGTCATGAGCGCGTTGGTCGCAGAAGGGAGATGATGTTGCGTGATTTGTCGCCGGCCGGTCTTGGCCGTTTGTGTACTGTGGCTGTTTCTCGTTGTGAATCCCGCGTCCGCTTTCGGGGCGGATGCCGCCTCCGCCGCGCCGAAAAACGAGATCTCGCGAGCGGAGTTCTTTCTCAAGAAGTTCGAGGACAGGCTTGTGCGTTTCCGGGGGCAGTCATTCCGGCTCGGGTACGAGGACCAGGAGGCCCTGAACCGGATACGGGCGCTCAAGGAGAAGTATCCCGGCGATCCGGCCGTCGAAGCGATCTTCCAACGGGCGCGCGCCGCCCTCATGAAAAGCAAGGGGGACTTCATCGATATCACCCCCGCGATGCTCGCGTACCGGGAGAACGAGCAGAAGCTCAAGTCCATCTTCGGCCGTCTCGCCGACGAGGAGTGGGCGCGCTTCGCGGAGAGCGTCCTTTCCGGCCCGACGACGATCGTGAAGCCGTTTCCCGCACCGGACAGGGAGAAGGTCGCCATCGACGGGATCCTCGGCAGGTATGTGATTCTCGACAATTTCGAATACCCCGCGAACCAGTTCATCGACATCGGGCGCGAATTCGTCTTCGCCGGTTCGGGAGCGCTCGGATGGTACTTCGTCGAGATTTCCGGCACGAGCTGGCTCGGTCCCTACGAGGCGCTCAAGCGCTACAGAAGGCTTGTCAACCGCGACTTTCCCGAGGGCGGGAAGTGGACGCTTCTCGGTCGCATTTCCGGAATCGAGCTGGCCATCCCGCAGGCGGAGAAGGTCAAGACGATAGCCCCGCGCTGGGGGTGGGTCGTCGAACCTGTCGCGATCTATATCCCGGGGATCACGTTCGCCGTGTGCGACGAGACGTCCGGGACAGGCGGCGTCTTCGCCGGAGAGGAACGCATGGAGGAGATCAAGGGCCCGCTCTATACGGTTCGCTCGGTCCCGGCCGACGTGACGCCGGAACGGCTCGTCGAGATCCTCGCGACGGCCGTGAAGGAGAAGAACTTCGACCTCTTCCTCGACTGCATCGCTCCGGAACGGAAGCGAACGCCGAAGGAGCTGTCGCTCGTCCGGTATCACTGGGATCTCCACCTCGAACGCTTCGCGACGCTCTACGTCCACGTCACGACGGACGAGGCGACGGTCGAAACGCTCAAGGGCTTCGACTCCGGCGATGCGCTCGAGGATTTCTTTCTCGACGACGCGCAAAAGGAGAAGGTCCGCGAGATTTCCGGAACGCGCGTCGAACGGGCGACGGTCGTCTCCAGAGCGTGGGATGAGCGCGGACGCCAGTACGGATCCCCGAAGCCGCACGTGCTCGTCCGGCGGGACGGGGGGCGCTGGCATGTCGCGAATTTCGAGCAGCCGTTCTAGGGAAGGGAGGGCTCCGCGATGGACGGACGTAACCTGCGATTGATTGCAGTAACGGCGCTTGTCGCATTCCTGTTCTTCCGCGCCGGAGGGGCGGATGCCGCGAAACCGCAGACGGTGCAGGGAATCATGTCCTCGTGCGAAGCGGACATGAAAAACGGACTCGAAGCTGTGGAACTCCTCCTGAAATCGACGAAGAGGGAAAAGAGCGAGACCGTCGCCGTCTGGGAGGAAATCAACGAGAAGAACTTCCTGAAGTTCCGGAGTTCGTCGATCGTCGAGTTTTCGGCGCTTCTGAAGGGAAAGACGGACCCCGCATCGGAGCGGGCTCTGGCGTGGGCCGCCGCGATGGAATCGTTCGTTGTCGATCTCCAGTCCGTCGGCGAGGTCGTCGAGCAGCTCCGGAAGATGAACGTTCTCAGGGATCAGATCGAATTCGAGACGGAATACCTCTTCGTCCGGATGGCTGAATTCCAGGAGGAGCTCAAGAAGATCGGGCAAACTCTGGCCGCGGTGAACCGTGACGTTTCGGCAGGGAAATTGTCGTCCGCGTCGAGCCGTGAGACGCTTCTCGAGAAATCGGACGAGCTGACGCGGGCGCGGAACATGACGGAGACCGTCGTCGAGGCGGTCGACGCGGCGCTTGCGGCCATGAAGGACGGGCTCGCCCCGCCGCAGGAGATCGACAAGCGGATCGCGGCCATTCTCGATGGGTGGACCGATGTCAAGGCGAAGCACCCGGACGTGAAGGGCGATCTGACGGACATTCCGCCGCGGTGGGTTCCGCTCGTGAAGAACCAGTGGAACAACCTTCTCGCGGCGAGGAAGAAATTCGACGAGGAAGCGTCGCCGTTCTTCTCGGGCGGACTGGCGCGGGAACTCCCGTTCTTCGGGGCGGCGGGGGTTTCGGGAAACTCCTATAAAGATGTGGTCCGTCCGGTCCTGGAACTCGAGTTCAAGGTCAAAGGGATGATCGAGAAGGCGAAAGAGGCGGAGGAAAAACGCCGGACGGATCTGGCGAAGGACGACGAACTCACGCGCGGCGAACTTGCCCGGATCCGGGAACTTGAACGCCTCTACGGCCCCGTCCGGGAGCGGGAGGTCGTCGTGGCTCTCGAGCGAGCCGGAGGCGTCGCGCGGAAGACGGAACTCCAGCGGCGAATCGACGCGCTCGGTTCCGGGTTCGGAGCCAAGGAGCGCGAGGAGCTGCGGCTTCTGAACGAGTGGAAGCATCCGGACCAGATCCCCGCGCGGGATGCCTATGCCGTGTTTTACGAGGGGCGCGCGAGGGCGAACGAGGAAATCTGGGGCATTCTGAAAGCGCACACGGAGCGCCGGAGGAAGCTCGGCCTCCGTCCGGTCCTCGACGTCGGCGCGTGGAGCAGCTTCCCCGCGGCGAAGAGAAAGCTCTGAACCTCCGACTGTCGACCACAGAACCGTAGGGAGTGATGATCATGAGAAGGCTCTCGTTTCTCCTCGCAATCGTCGCTGTGACAGTCGCGTTCCCGTTCGCCGCCCCGGCCGAAGAGCGCATCTTCCGATTCGACGCCGCCGCGGAAATCCGGAGCGACGCCTCGCTCGTCGTGACGGAGTCGATCCGCTTCGTCTCCGAGGGGAAGGACATCAAACGCGGACTTATCCGGACCATCCCTACCGACTTCACCGACGCGCAGGGAAAACGGCGGCGCGCGGGATTCGAGGTGCTTTCGGCCGGGATCGACGGATCGCCGACGGACCTTCGCGTCGAGCGGAGCGGGGGCGACCTCGATATCCGCATCGGACGCGAAAAGACCGTTCTCGCTCCGGGCGAACACGTCATTGACCTCGCCTATCGCACGACGGGACAGCTCGGCTTCTTCGCCGGCCACGACGAACTCTACTGGAACGTGACGGGCAACGACTGGGTCTTCGCGATCGAACGGGCGACGTTCCGCCTGAAACTTCCCGGGAAGGATTTCGGCGAGGGGTTCCGGAACGTCGAGGTCTATACCGGGAAGAAGGGGGAGAAGCGCGCCGACGCGCGGACGCTTCCCGACGGTTCCGTCGAGTCGACGAAAGCCTTCCCGACGGGCGAAGGCCTCACGGTCGTCTATACGTGGCCCAAGGGGATCGTCGCGCCGCCGGCGAGTCCCGCTCCCGTGCTCGAACGCTGGACGCGGTCGCCGTGGAGGGTGCTGCACCTCGCGATGCCGGTCGTCCTGCTCGGGGTTATGTTGTTTCTCTGGCGCAAGTGGGGTAGGGATCCGGCCGCACAGACCGTGATCCCCCGCTTTGCGCCTCCGGAGGGAGTCGAGGCGGGCTTCGCACGCTACGTCCGTCGCATGCGCATGGACGACACCGTGTTCGCCGCGACGGTTCTGGGGCTTGCGGTCAAGAAGTGCATCACTGTGGAGGATCGGTCATTCGCGGCGCGACAGAAGGCGCAGATCGCATCGGGCGGCGCGGCGGGCGCGGCGCTGAAGCTGTTCTCGAAGCTGGCGGGACAATCATACGGACTTCGGCTGAACCGGGATCGCCTGTCGGATGCGTCCCTCACGGTCGATGAACGCGTCCTGATCGATACGCTCTTCGGTGCGACGAGAAACGACGTCCACCTGTCGAGCGCCGATCGCCCGGTGATTCGCGAGGCCTTCGGTCAACTGACGAGCCGCTTTATGGCTCGCGCCAGGCCGCTCTTCTCGTCGAACCTCGGCGTATGGTTTCTCGGAGTCGCCTTCTTCGAGACGTATGCGGCCGCCATGTTCCTCCTCATGATGCTGGGAACCGGGAGCGGACCCGAGCCGCGCTTCGAGCCGATTCTGGCGGCGATAGCAGGTCCCTTCCTGCTGCTGCCCCTTGCGATTCCGCTTCCGACGGGCAAGGGAAGCGTTGTGTCGCGCTTTTTCGTCAGGATCTTCTTCCCGGCCGTATTCCTGTTCGTGACGACCGGCGCCGTGATCGCGGGAGGGGCGAGCGGGCTCGACGTGGATCCCCTGTCCGTCGTCGGCCCCATCGCGTGCGTCGTCGTACTGGTTGTTTTCAAACCCCTCATGCGAACGCGGTCCGTCGAGGGGGCCCGGCTGGCGGAACAGATCGAGGGGCTCCGGATGTTCATGACGACGGCGGAGAAGAACCGCCTCGAAATGATGAATCCGCCCGACGAGACGCCGCAGCTCTTCGAGACCCTGTTGCCCTACGCCTACGCGCTCGACGCCGCGGAGACGTGGGCGAACCGCTTCGAAAAAGTTCTTGCGGCCGCGCACTATACGCCCCCGTGGTACCGGGGGGACATGTCCACGTTCACGACGGCGGCCGGGATCGCGGCGTTCACCTCTGGAATGTCGAGCGCCGTGAGCACGGGAACCCGCTCGTCGGGCAGCGGCGGGAGCGGCTCTTCCGGAGGCGGCGGGGGAGGCGGCGGGGGACGCGGCTGGTGAGTGGCGCGCTTGGTGTCGAAGATGCCCCCGATTCGGGGGCATCTTTTTTGCACTGTGCAAACGTACGGATTTTTCGCCGGACGGGCGCTTTGCGGTATCATATTCTCCGGAGCCGCAAGCGCGTCCCGCCGGGTGTCGAACCCATCAGGACGATTGAACGGCTTCCGAGAGGAGGACTCTTCATTGGACAACACTGCTGCAACGGACCCGATCCGGCGCCCGGAAACGATCCTCGGCGTCCTCGGCGGACTCGGACCGGCCGCCAGCGCCGACTTCCTGCGACTGCTCGCGCGCCTCGCGCCGGCCGAGCGCGACCAGGACCACCCGGTCGTCTGTATGTACTCCAACCCGCAGATCCCCGACCGGAGCGCCGCGATCCTCGGCCGCGGGCCGAGTCCCGAAGGCGACCTCAAAACGGGGCTTCTCGAACTCTGCCGATGGGGGGCGGGGTTGCTCGCCGTTCCGTGCAATACGGCCCACTTCTTCATCGACCGCTTCCGCGACGAGCTTCCGGTTCCGCTCGTCCACATCGTCGACGCGACCGTGACGCGCGCAATGCGCGCAAGTCCCCGGGGCGCGTGGCTCATCGCGACGGGAGGAACCTTGGCGAGCGGGCTCTATCCGAAGAAGGCTGCGGAACTGGGGTACCGCTTCCTCGAACCCGGCGACGACGTGAAGGCGCTCGTCACGGACGCGATCGCGCTCGTGAAGGCCGGACGCCTCCCCGAAAGCGGCGAAGTGATGAAGACGATCGTCGCGCGGCTGCGAGATGGGGCGGACCTCCCGGTCGTGGGGGCCTGCACGGAGCTTCCGCTCGCGTACGACGCCTCGGGGCTGCCCCCCGAGGGGATGGTTTCGAGCCTCGACAGCCTCGCCCGGGAGTGCGTCGGGCGACTCTACGGAAGGGAGATATAAGGAATGCGGGATTTCGTCTTCTACAATCCGACGCGGATCATCTTCGGGAGAAAGGCGGCGGACAAGATCGGCGAAGCGGTCGCCGCCGCGGGCATCCGCAGCGCGCTGCTGATCTGCGGCAAGGGGTCGGTCAAGACGACCGGCCTGTACGATCGCGTCCGCGCCTCGCTGGCGCAGGCGGGCGTCGATGCGGCGGATCTTGCGGGCGTCCAGCCGAACCCGGTCGTCTCGAAGGTCCGCGAGGGCATTGCGCTCTGCCGGGAACGGAACCTCGAGGCCGTCATCCCGGTCGGCGGCGGAAGCGTCTATGACACGGCCAAGGCCGTCGCCGCGGGCGTGCGATACGAGGGCGACATCTGGGAGCTGTACGGCGACCGGATCCCCGTGAAGGGCGCGCTGCCGATATTCGGAATTCTCACGACATCGGCGACGGGCAGCGAGATGAACCGCGGCTCGATCATCACGAACGAGGCGACGCGGCAGAAGTGGGGGCTCCATTCCGACTTCATCTACCCGACTGTCTCGATCATCGACCCGGAGCTTCAGGCGACGCTGCCGCGCAGCCAGACGGTCTGGGGCGGGATCGACACGATCGTCCACGTTCTCGAGGTTTACTTCGACGGCGTCCGGAACGTGGATGTCATGAGCGAATATTCCGAGGGCATCATCCGGACGGTCATGAAGCACCTGCCCCGCGTCATGGACGACGCCGCGGACTACGACTCCCGCGCGGAACTCGCGTGGGCGGCGACGCTGGCGCTCAACGAATCGACCAAGTGCTGCCGGACGGGCGGCGACTGGTCGACCCACACGATCGAACATTCGCTGAGCGCGATCTACGACATCGTTCACGCCGCCGGGCTCGCGGTGATCATGCCCGCGTGGATGGAGCACGTCAGGGGCGAATACCCGGAGATCTTCGCGCGCTTCGCCGAAAAGGTCTTCGGCATCGTCGCGGGAAGCTCGCCGAAGGGACAGGAACAGGCGGGGCTCGCCGGAATCGCGCAGCTCCGCGCCTACTTCACGTCCCTCGGCGCGCCGGTGACGCTTCGCGACCTCAATATCCCCGAAGCCGACCTGGAGCGCATCGCCGACAACGTCATGGAGACGAAGGGCGGCGCCCCGATCGGGATGATGAAGAAGCTCGGACGCGAGGATGTTTTGAGCATCCTCCGCCGGGCGTTCTGACGCGGGAGGGAACCGGGTGACGACCAGAATCCTGCTTCTCGGACATGGCGTCGTGGGGAAGGGGCTCTGTTCGCTGCTCGCGGACAAGCGCGGACGCCTCGCGGATGTGTGCGGCCGGGAGCTGTCGCTCGTCGGCGTCGCGACCGGAAGACGCGGATGCGCCTATTCGCCCGCCGGGCTCGATCCCCTCGACCCGCTTGCGCGAACGTCGCCGGACTGGACGACCGAACGGCTCGTCCGCGAGGCGGAGTACGATGTCCTCGCCGAATGCACGGTCACGGACCCGTGGAGCGGCGAACCGGCGATGTCGTTTATCCGGGGGGCGCTCACGCGCGGAAAGTCCGTGACGACGTCGAACAAGGGTCCGATCGCGCTCGACTTCCACGGCCTGCGGAGTCTCGCAGCGTCCAATGGGGCGCGCCTTCTTTTCGAGGGGACCGTCATGGCGGCGACGCCGCTCTTCTCGGCGCTCGGGCCCGGGTTGCTCGGCGCGGAGGTCCTCGGTTTCGAGGGTGTGCTCAACGGAACGTGCAACTTCGTCATCGAGGGGATGAAGTCCGGAAAGAGCTTCGCGGAGGCGCTCGCGGAGGCGCAGGCCTCGGGGCTCGCGGAGGCCGACCCGACGCTCGACGTCGAGGGGTGGGACGCGACGCTCAAGGCGATCATTCTCGCTCAGGCCGTGATGGACTTCCCGGCAATCCGGCCGCAGGATGTCGACCGGATGGGGATTTCGCACCTGACGCCGGACGATCTCCGGGACGC
>CAZVUT010000067.1:0-4009 GCA_964630155.1 uncultured Synergistaceae bacterium | reverse complement strand
GTCCGTTCGCGGACGCGGTCGTCCTGCGTCCGGAGCGCGTGAAGCGCGGCGCGCTGGGCGAGCGTGTTGACGCCGAACGTCTGGACGATCGAGAGCGTGAGCATCGTCCGGAGCAGGTCCGCCCTCCCGATGACGTACCCGATGCGCCAGCCGGTCATGCAGTGGCTCTTCGAGAAGCCGCCGAGCGTTATGGTGCGTTCCTTCATGCCCGGCAGCGTCGCGATCGACGTGTGGACGCCCCTGAAGACGAACGACTCGTAGATCTCGTCGGACAGCACGAAAAGGTTATGCCTTTTCGCGACTTCGGCGACGCCTTCGAGACATTCGCGGCTCAGGACGGCGCCCGTCGGGTTGTTCGGCGTGTTGAGGACGAGGACGCGCGATTTCGCGGTCACGACGCGTTCGATCGCGTCGGGCGCAGGTTGGAAGCCGTCTTCCGCGCGCGTGGGGACGGGAACGACCACGCCGCCCGCATACCCGATCTGCTGGGCGTAGGCCGTGAAGTACGGTTCGACGACAAGCGCCTCGTCGCCGGGGTCGAGCATGGTCTGAAAGAACAGGTGCGACGCCTGGATGCCGCCGACCGTGACGAAGACCTCGTCGGGCGTCGCGTCGAGCGCGTGGCGGCGCTTCCAGTACGCGCAGATTTCCGCCCGCAGGTCGGCGTATCCCTGGAGCGGCGGATAGTGCGTGAATCCCGCGCGTCCGGCCTCGGCGGCCGCGTCGACGATGTCGATGTCCGTGTCGAAGTCCGGCTCGCCGATGCTCAGGTTGCTCAGATCTTCGATCTTCGCCGCGGCGTTGAAGATCTTCAGCATCGACGACGGCTGGAGCGACCCCCAGCGGTTTGCGACGCGGAAGGCGTTCGTTGCTTCGGTCATTGCAGCGGCCTTCAGTTCGCCGCGGCCTTCGCGACGAGGACGCGGAACTCCTGTTCGTTCAGGTCGCGCTTGCGTTCGATCGACAGCGCCTTCACGAGTTCGAGAAGGTCACGCTCGCGGTCCTCGGGGATCGAGAGCCCCGTCTTTTCGAGCCAGTAACGGATGTTGTCCTTGCCGCTCTTCTTGCCGACGTAGAGGACGGGTTCCTGTTGTCCCGTCAGCGAGTAGTGGTACGGGAGCATGATGAGCGGGTTTTCCTTCTTCGCGTTGGTCCAGAGGCTCGACGGAAGTCCCGTCTCCCAGCCGAAGAGCTTGTCGCCGACGACGGGCTTCGTCGGGGGCACGGGGAAGTTCGAGAGCCGCGCGACGAGTTCGGAGAGTTCCTTGAGCTTTTCGAGCCGGATGCCGGTCGCGCGTCCGTAGAGCGCCTCGAGCGAGAGGGCGACCGGTTCGAGTCCCGCGCTTCCGGCCCGTTCGCCGATGCCGTTCACGGTGACGTGCGCGACGGAAGCGCCCGCCGCGAGGGCCGCGAGCGTCGTCGCGACGCCGAGGTCGTAGTCGCTGTGGAAGTGCGCCTCGATGGGGAACGCGAAACGCTCCCGGAGCTTGCGCACCGTGAAGGCCGCGCCCTCGGGGGAGAAGGTCCCGAACGTGTCGACGAGCGCGAGCGAGTCGATGTGTCCGCCCTCGGCGACGGCCTGGACGAAGTCGAGGAGGTAGTTCAGCTCCGCGCGCGAGCCGTCGGCCGGGAAGAACGTCACGAAGAGCCCGAGTTCGTGGGCCGCCTTCGTCGCTTCGGTGCACGCCGCGACGGCCTGTTCGGGCGTCCATTTCTTGCCGTAGCGCAGCATCTGCTCGCTGCCGATGATCTCGCAGATGACGCCGTCGACGCCGAGGCTCTTCGCGAGTTCCATGTCCTTCACCATCGAGCGGCAGAAGCAGAACGTCTTCGCCTTCGAGCCGTCGGGCAACGTGAGTCCGAGGCCCGCGATCTCGCGGATCGCGTCGGCGTCCTCGGCCGATCCCGCCGGAGTCCCCGCTTCGATCCGGTGGACGCCTGCCTCGGCGAGCTTCTTCGCGATCGCGACCTTGTCGCCGCGCGTGAAGATGATCCCCGGCTGCTGCTCGCCGTCACGGAGCGTCGTGTCGAGGATCTCGATGCGTTCGGGGAAGTGAAGCTTCTTTGTTACCTCGGGTTCGTAATTCGCGGGGGAGACCCACCATTTGCCGTCTTCTCTGTAGCCCATTCGTCAGTTCCTCCTTCAGATGTTCTATTCGATACGGATCCGGGCGTCGGCGACAACGAAGCGCTCTCCGTCCCAGATGAGGGGATTCACGTCGAGTTCCGCGATTTCGGGAACGTCCAGCACCAGACGCTGCACGTCGAGGATCAGGCCGCGCAGACCAGGAAGGTCGACGCCCTTCCGTCCCCGGTAGCCTTCGAGCAGCGGGAAGCACTGCAACTTCCGCAGGGAGGCGTCCGCGTCGTGTGCGTCGAAGGGGACGTGAAGGAGCCGGACGTCCTTGAAAACTTCCACGCCCACGCCGCCGTACCCGACGAGGACGGCGTGTCCCAGAACGGGATCGCGGCTGACGCCGAGGATGAGTTCCATCGCGTCCGGGCCGCGCCGGATCTGTTCCTGGACGAGCACGCCGCGCGCGCCGGGGAAGCGGGCGAACAGTCCGGAAACCGTCCGCTCCAGGGCCTCCGTGTCGGGGATGTCGAGGACGACGCCGCCGACATCGGACTTGTGGAGGATCTCCGGATGGTCGATCTTCGCGACCGCGGGGCAGCGGAAATTCTTCAATGCGCTGCGCTCACCGCCGTCCGCGGCGATGAATGTGCTTTGTGGCGTCGGGAAGCCGTAGGCCGAAAGAAGCTCCATGCACCGCTCCTGCGGCAGGAACGCTCCCCTGTTTTCACCGACGAGGGCGCGGCGTTCGGCGAGCGTCAGCGCCGGTTTCACGGTGTCGCGAGCGGCGGCCGTGAGAGACGTGGCGGACGGAGCCACAGGGGCGTCGCCGGTCCGCATCAGGTGAAGCACGGACGCCGTCTGCTCCGGAAACGGGAAGGACGGAACGCCGTTTTCGAGCATGACGGCGCGTCCGGCCGCGCCGAGCGTGGGGCCGAAGAAGCAGGAGAGCATCGGGATTCCGGAGTCCCTCGCCTGTGCGAGGACGTCGGCCATACCGAGCGCGACCGCTCCGGTGTCGACGCCCGCGGGCGGGACGACGATCACGAGGATCGCGTCGAAGACGCCGCTTTCGAGCATCGTCCGGGCGGCCTCGCCGTAGTGCTCGGGCGTGGCGGTCGCGACGAGGTCGAGCGGGTTTCCCGTCGAGGCCTGCGGCATGATGCGCGACGCGAGGCGTTCGCGCAAAGGCGCGGGCATGAGCGGCAATTCGAAGCCCCTTGCGGCGAGGGCGTCCGCGACGAGCGTTCCGGGACCGCCGGCGTTGCTGATGATTCCGACGCGGTTTCCCCGGACGCGCGGCATTCGGGAGAGCGCCGAGGCGAGCAGGAACGCCTCTTCGAGCGTCTCCGCGACGATGGCGCCCGACTGGGCGAGCAGCACCCCGGCGAGCCGGCCGTTCCCCGCGAGGCTGCCAGTGTGCGACCTGGCCGCAGCCGCTCCGGCCTCCGTCCGGCCGGACTTGAGGACGATGACCGGCTTCGCGGCCGCCGCCCGTTTCAGAATACGTGCGAAACGCGGCGCGTCGGGAATCGCTTCGAGGTACGCGAGGATGACTTTCGTGTTCGGGTCGTTCGCGTAGAGCGGCAGCAGGTCGCATGCGGTCACGTCGGGCTGGTTTCCCGTCGATGCGATGCGCGAGAAGCCGAGCCCGAGCGTCGCGGCGAAGTCGAGCAGCGCCGCGCCGATCGCTCCGCTCTGCGTGATGAAGCCGATGCCGCCGCGCTCCGGGATCGTCTGGAGCATGTTCGCGTGCAGCCGAACGTCGGGGTCCGTGTTCAGGATGCCCATGCAGTTCGGCCCCATGAGGCGCATGCCGTACCGGTTCACGATGTCCATGAGCGCGCGTTCCTGCGCCTCGCCCTCTCCGCCGGTCTCGCGGAAACCGGCCGTGAGCGCGACCATAGCGCCGACGCCCTTTCGTCCGCACTCTTC
>CAZVUT010000066.1:0-14680 GCA_964630155.1 uncultured Synergistaceae bacterium | reverse complement strand
GAGGGCCCTGCCCTGCAGGACGTCGCTATCCGCCAGATCGCGGTCGGACGCCGAAACGCTCCGGGCGTCGGCCGACTGGAGCCGCTTGTTGTACTTCAGAGCCCTGTCGTAGTTCGCCTCGGCCTTCGAGAGTTCCGCCCGCCGGAGCGCGACCGTCGCCCGGTGCTGCCGGTCGTCGATCGTGAAGAGCGGATCGCCCTCCTTGACCATGGAGCCTTCCTTGAAGTGGACCTCCTCGATCTGCCCGCTGATCCGGGACCGCAGCGAAACGGACTGGATCGCCTCCACCCTTCCGATATACTCCCTGCCGACCGCGAGGTCGGCGCGCTCGACGACGCGGAGCATCACGAGAGGCGCCTGCTGTTGCGGCCGCGGCGCGGCCGCCTTGCTCTCCGAGCGTCCGCCGAAGAACGCCCCTCCGTAGAACGCCGCCGCCCCGAGAAGCGCCAGGACGAGAAGCGTCTTCGCGACGCCCAACAGCACCCCGCCCTTCCTGCCGGTCATTTTCGAATTGCCGTTCTGTTCCGAAGATGTCATCGCGCAACCAACCTTCCTTTTCTATCCGTCTTTTCGTCTGCGGAGTTTTTCGGGCGAAGTTCCTTCTCGATGGCGTCGAATACGAAATCGGCGTATCTCGAAAAATCGAAATGAAAAAAGTCGCTCACCTGAAATATGAATATCCCGTGGAAAATCGCCGTGATCAGCATCGACAGATCCCGGGACGGAATATCTTCCCGGATCCGCCCCTCTTTCCGGGCGCTTTCGAGGAGCCGTTCGATCATGATGCGCTCCTGCTCGAGGTGCCCCTTCACGATGTCGAGAACGCGTTCGCGAAGCTCCTTCGGCCACTCTTCCCTCCGGAGCATCAGCTGATGCATCTTCCGGAACCGTTCGCTCCGCGCGGACTTCTCCAACTGCTCCCGGTAATACGCGCGCAGCCCTCCGACCGATTCGAGGGACGCGAGCGACGCCGCAAGCTCCTCCTCGACCTTCGCGTTCATGTTTTCGACCACGCCCACGAGGAGATCGTGCTTGTTCTTGAAGTGCCAGTACAGCGCCCCTTTCGAGAGGTCGACCCCCCTCGCTATTTCCGTCATGGAAACGCTCGCGAACGGCTTCTCGCTCATGATGTCGAGAGCCGATTCGAGAAGGCTCGCGCGCGTCGCCATCGCCTCTTCCTTTACCCGTCGCACCCCGGAAACACATCCCTTTCCCCCATATCGTACAGAGGCATAGTTTACATACCTTCGGGTATGTATGTCAACGGCGAAATTGCGCGCGCTGCACAAAGAAAACAAAGGTCGGCGTCGCCGACGCCGACCTCGCCTTTGCGCATCGCCCGGGAAACGACGCGGGCCGCCCTGTCGCGGGCGCTTCACTCCGACAGCATCGACATCAACGCGGCGCGGATATTTCCCTCCACGAGCCCGCCGTGGTAGCAATAAATCCGGTCGATGTCCATCCGGGCGAGCTTCGCGACGGACCGCCTCGCGGCATTCATGTCGAGCGTGTACTGCGGGTTGGCCATCAGGAGGACGCCGTTTTCGGCGGCCAGCGCGTCGCCGGAGATCAGGGCCTTCCCGCGCTCGACAAAGACGGAAATGTGCCCCGGCATGTGGCCGGGTGTCGCGACGATCCGGAGGCCGCCGCAATACGGCAGCAGGTCGCCGTCGGCGACCGTGACGTCCACGGGTGTGCTCTCGACGCTTTCGAGCGTCTTCTGAAACGCGAGCGCCCCGGCGCGTTCGGCCTCCGGAAGGCTTTCGAGCAGCCGCTCGGCCTGTTCGAGCCGCAGGGAGCGCTTCGCGCCGGAGATGTACTCTTTTTCGACGGCCGACGAGACGACCGCCGCGTCCGGGAACATCGTCCTCAGCGCGCGGAGCGAGCCGATATGGTCGTAGTCGTGATGGGTGATGACGATCGCCTTGAGGTCGCGAAGATCCGCGCCGTTCCGGCGCGCCGCATCGGCGAACAGCTCCGCCTGGCCGGGATACCCCGCGTCGACGAGAACGAGGCCGTCGTCGCCGCACACGAGAACCGGATGGAGGACGGGCGAGCGCTCCCCGTTCCTGCTTTCGATATTCAGATCGAGAATCCGCACCATGTCGTTCCCCTCCTTTTTGAATCAGTCGGCGGCGAACAGCGGGACGAACGCCTGCGCGTCCACGTCGACGAGCCCCCGGTCCGTGAACTTGCCCTTCGGAATGACGGGCAGCGCGAGGCAGACGATCCGCATGACGGGGTTCTTCGTCGCGATCCCGAGCGACCGGAGCGCCGCGTTCATCGCGTCGACCCGCTCGACGAGTTCGCCGCACGGCAGCGGCGACAGCAGCCCGTAGATCGGCAGCGGCAGCAGTCCGACGACAGATCCGTCCTTCACGGCGCAATGCCCGCCCCGCGAGGCGATCAGCGCGCGGATCGCGACGACCGCGTTTTCGGGCCGGTCGTAGACGACCGTCAGGTTGTGGCAGTCGTGGCTCACGGTGGACGCTACCGCCCCCTCGCGCGTCCCGTACCCCCGCATCACCCCCACGGCCATGTTCCCCGCCCCGTGCCGGTTCAGGATCGCGACGTATTTGAGGTCCGGATCGCCCGAGATGTCGAGAAATCCGTCCCGCACGGGGATCTCCTCGACGGCCAGCGCCGTGACGAGCGTATCGGGCGAGTCGAACGCCGGGACGTTCACGCGGACGCTCGCGCCGCACCCCTCGGGAGCGGCGATCCGCAGCCGTTCGGGCGACGGGACCTCGACCTTCATCGTGTCGAGCGACTCGGCCGCGAACGACCGTTGCGGCAGCGCGACCGTCAGTCGCCCGTTTTCGGCGACGAGACGTCCCTCGTGGAAGACCGCGACGGGTTTGGGCGCGGACAGGTCCGGAACGATCTGAAGGTCCGCGACCCATCCGGGCGCGATGCCGCCCAGGTTCCGCAGGCCGACCTCACGGGCGACGTTCAGCGTCGCGCACCGGATCGCCTGTTCCGGCGTCAGCCCCGCGCCAACAGCCCGCTCCACGGCGAGGTTCATATGCCCTCGCCGGATCAGGTCTTCCGGGTCGCGGTCGTCGGTGCAGAGGCACAGGTTGTCGAGGAAGCGGAAGTCCTTCACGGCCCCGATCAGCGTCGTCACGTCCGAGGACACCGAGCCTTCCCGCGCGTCGACGTGCATCCCGAGGCGGAGCTTCTCGCGCGCCTCGATGGCCGTCCGAGACTCGTGGTCGCTCTCGACGCCCGCCGCAAGGTACGCGTTCAGCCGTCTGCCCGAGACGAACGGCGCGTGCCCCTGCAAAAAGACCTGCCTCCTGCGGCCAACGCCAAGGATCGCCGTCATCCGCGGCGAATTGTTCAGGACGCCCTCGAAGTCCATGAGTTCCGCGACGCCGAGGACGCGCTCCATGTCGAGCATCGCCTCCATTTCCGCCGCGCCGAAGACCGCCCCCGCCTCTTCGAGCCCCGGAACCGCCGGAACGCACGACGACGCCATGACGTAGACGCGCAGCGGCAAATCGCGGCTCGACTCAATCATATACCGCACCGCGTCGAGCCCCCCGACGTTCGCCACCTCATGCGGGTCGGTGACGAGCGTCGTCGTCCCCTGCGGCACGACCGCCGCCGCCATGTTCCCGCACGTGACCATGCTGCTTTCGATGTGAACGTGCGCGTCGATGAACCCGGGAATCAGAAACATCCCGCGTCCGTCGACCTCCTCCCGCGCCTCTATGGGGAAGCCCGCTCCGCTTCCGTCGGGGTCCGCGCTCACGCACGCGATATGCGTCCCAAGAACGCCGACTTCGGCTGCGTAGATCTCTCCCGTAAAGACGTTGAGCATCCGCACGTTCCGGATCGCGAGGTCGCACGGAATGCGCCCCATCGCCGCGTCAACGAGCGCGTTCCTGTTTTTCGGCTCGATCTTCAACAACCATGCCTCCTTCGAGTATCTCCGGAACGTGATTATACCCGCTCACGCGCCGGCGAACACTGTCGGAACGAAACGGGACAGGGGGAAGGTGCGCGATGCGGGGGGCGAGAGGGCGTTTCATGAGGCATGCTTCGGAAACAGAGGGCATTTCGCGGAAAAATCTTATTTCCTGATGGCGCGAATCCGCGCCGCGCGCCGCTCCAGCGCCTCCGCCTCCGAATGACGCTTTGTGGCCCGATACACGGCCGCAAGGTTCTCCAGGCTTGTCGCCACAAGGGGGTGGTCGGGCCCGAGCGCCTTCTCGAAAATCGCCAGCGATCGCCTGGAGAGCAGCTCCGCCATTGCGTAGTCGCCCCGGGTTGTGTAGAGTCCGGCCAGCGTGTTCAGGCCCGTCGCCACAGCGGGGTGGTCGGGGCCGAGCGCCTTCTGCCAGATCGCCAGCGCACGCGCGTACAGCGTCTCCGCCTGTGCATAGTCGCCCTGGGCCTGGTAGAGCGATGCCAGATTGTTCAGGCTCGTCGTCATAGTGAAATGGTCGGGGCCAAGCGCTTTCTCCACGATCGCCAGAGAGCGCTTGTAGAGCGGCTCCGCCTTGGCGTAATCGCCGTTGGTTCTGTAGAGCTCGGCCAGCGTGTTCAGGCTCGCCGCCACGTCGGGATGACCGGGCCCGAGCGCCGTCTCCCGGATCGCAAGCGCACGCGCGTACAGCGGCTCCGCCCTGGCATAGTCGCCCCGGCTTTGGTGGAGAAACGCCAGAGTGTCCAGGCTTGTCGCCACATCGGGATGCTCCGGGCCGACATTCCGCTCGGCGACGCGAAGCGCTTCCTGAGCGATCGCAACGGCGCGGTCATACGAGCCCGCACGGAAAAGCTCCATCGCCTCCCGGTTGAGCGCGTCCCATTCGACGCCGGCGCCCTGCGCGTGCGCGACGGAGGACGCCACGAACAACAGGGCGAAAACGAAGACACACAGCGTGGCGCGTCGTGTATGTTTCATGCGATCTCCTTTCACGGGGCGAACAAGAGTTCAAACTGACCTGCAAAAGATGCAGGTTTCCCAAGTCATCGCAGGCACAAGGCAGCGTAGATCCCTCTCGTAGAAACGTTGAGCATCCGCGCGTTCCGGATACCCAAGTCCGCACGGAACGCACCCCATCGCGGCGTCAACGAGGGCGCTTCTGTCGAATGTCTCCGAAACGTGATTATACCCGCTCACGCATCGGCGAACAGCGGGACGATCTTCTGCGCGACCACGTCGACGAGCCCCCGGTCCGTGAGCTTGCCCTTCGGGATGACCGGCAGCGCGAGGCTCGTGATGCGCATTATCGGGTTCCTCGTTTCGATCCCGAGCGACCGGAGCGCCGTCTTCACGGCCTCCGCGCGGACGGCGAGTTCGTCGCACGGCAGCGGCGAGAGAAGCCCGTAGATGGGCAGCGGCAGCAGGCCGACGACCGATCCGTCCTTCACGGCGCAGTGCCCGCCCCGCGAGGCGATCAGCGCGCGGATCGCGACGACCGCGTTTTCGGGCCGGTCGTAGACGACCGCCAGGTTGTGGCTGTCGTGGCTCACGGTCGACGCGACGGCCCCCTCGCGGGAACCGAAATCCCGGACCACCGCGACCGACATGGTTCCCGCGCCGTGACGGTTCAGAACGGCCGCGTACTTGAGCCCCGGGTCGCCCAAGATATCGAGGAATCCGTCGCGAACCGGGATCTCCTCGACCGAAAGCGACGTGAGGGACGTGTTCGGCGAGTCGTAGACGAGGACGCGCGTCGCGACGCTCCGCCCCGCCCCGGCGGGCGCGGCGATCCGGAGCCGTTCGGGCGACGGGACGACGACCTTCATCGTGTCGAGCGACTCGGCCGCGAACGTGCGCTGCGGCGACGCGACCGTCAACCGCCCGTTTTCGGCGACGAGGCGCCCCTCGTGGAAGACCGCAATCGGCCTCGGGGCCGACAGGTCCGGAACGATCTGAAGGTCCGCGACCCAGCCCGGCGCGATGCCGCCCAGGTTCCGAATGCCGACCTCCCGCGCGACGTTCAGCGTCGCGCACCGGATCGCCTGCTCCGGCGACAGCCCCGCACTCACGGCGCTTTTCACCGCCAGATTCATATGCCCGTCGCGCAGAAGCGCCTCCGGCTCGCGGTCGTCGGTGCAGAGGCACAGATTCCCGAGGAAGCGGAAGTCTTTCACGGCTCCGACGACCGTCCCGACGTTCGACGATACGGCTCCCTCGCGCGCGTCGACGAACATCCCCAGGCGCAGCTTCTCGCGCGCCTCCCCGCTCGTCCGCGACTCGTGATCGCTCTCGGGCCCGGCCGCGAGGTACGCGTTCAGCCGCCTGCCCGACACGAACGGCGCGTGCCCCTGGAGGAAGGCCCCCCGCGCTATGCCTGCGCCGATGACGCCACGCATCCGTTCGGAGTTGTTCAGGATTCCGTCGACGTCCATGAGTTCCGCGAGCCCCAGGACGCGTTCCATATCGAGCATCGTCTCCATTTCGGCCGCTCCGAACGCGGCCCCCGCCTCTTCGAGCCCAGGGACCGCCGGAACGCTCGACGGCGCCGTCACGTAGACGCGCAGCGGCAGGTCCCGGCTCGACTCGATCATGTACCGCACCGCGTCGAGCCCGCCGACGTTCGCAACCTCGTGCGGATCCGTCACGAGCGTCGTCGTCCCTTGCGGAACGACCGCCGCCGCCATGTTCGCGCACGTCACCATGCTGCTTTCGATGTGGACGTGCGCGTCGATGAACCCGGGGATCAGGAACATCCCGCGCCCGTCGACTTCCTCGCGCGCCTCTACGGGGAAGCCCGTCCCGCTTCCGTCGGGGTCCGCGCTCACGCACGCGATGTGCGTCCCAAGAACGCCGACTTCGGCGGCGTAGATCTCTCCCGTAAAGACGTTGAGCATCCGCACGTTCCGGATCGCGAGGTCGCACGGAATGCGTCCCATCGCCGCGTCGACCAAGGCGCTGCGGTTTTCGGGTTCTATTTTCATCGGTCATGCCTCCTTGCAGGGCGTTGTTCCCGTACAGGCAAAAAAAGCCCCGGAGCGACGCGAACGGTCGCCCCGGGGCGGAAAGAACCGCTACTTCATCCCGAGGAAATAGATCACGAGCGGGATGCAGAGGATGTAGGTCCCCCAGTGAACCTCCCGGCATCTCCCGGAAAGCACCTTCGTCACCGTGAAGATCAGGATTCCGGCGCTGATGCCGTTCGCGAGGCTCACCGTGTAGGCCGTCACGAGAATCGTCATGAAGGCCGGGAACGCCTCGGTGAAGTCGTCGAAGTCGATATTCTTCACGCCGGACATCATCATGAGGCCGATGACGATCAGCGCGGGCGCGGTCGCCTGGCTCGGAATGCACGTCGCGACCGGCACGAGGAAGATCGCGAGGAAGAAGCAGAGCGACGTCACAACCGCCGTGAGCCCGGTGCGTCCGCCCGCCTCCACCCCTGCGGCGGACTCGATGAAGGTCGTGATCGTCGTCGATCCGAAGAGCGATCCGACGACGGTGCCGATGGAATCGACGAGGAAGGGCCGCGAAATGCCCGGAAGGTTGCCGTCCTTGTCGAGCAGCCCCGCCTTCTGCGAAACGCCGAGCACCGTCCCGAGCGTCGAGAAGAAGTCCCCGACGAAGAACGTGAAGATGAACGGAATGTAGGCGACCTTGAGAGCCCCGAGGATATCGAGCTTGAACGCGATCGGGTCGATCGACGCAGGCATCGCGAAGAACGACGTCGGGAGCTTCGTGATCCCCATCGGGATGCCGACGGCCGCCGTGATGACGATGCTGAGGAGGATGCCGCCCGGAACCTTCCGCGCCATGAAGACGCTCGTGAAGCAGATTCCGATGAGCCCGAGGATCGCCTTCGGTTCGTAGAGCGAGCCCATCTTGATCCCGTTGTTCGTGAAGGCGATGAACCCGGCGTCCTTGAGCGCGAGATACGCGATGAAAAACCCGACCGCGACGCCGATGCCGAACTTGATCGACCGCGGGACGAGCCGGACGATGAGTTCCCGGACGCCGAAGACCGACAGCAGCACGAAGACGGTCCCCGAAATGAACACCATCCCCATGCCCACCTGCCACGAGACAATGCCGCCCTTGACGAGCGTGAACGCGAAGAACGCGTTGCCGCCCATCGCCGGCGCGAGCGAAAATGGAAGGTTCGCGTACAGCCCCATGAACAGCGAGAAGACGCCCGACATCAGCGCCGTGACGACGATCGACGCGCCCCGGTCCATTCCCGCGCCCGAGGCCATCCAGACCGGATGGATGACGAGTATGTACGCCATCGTCATGAAGGTGGTCAGTCCGGCGAGCACCTCCCGCCGGAAGGTGCTGCCGCGTTCCGTGATTCTGAAGTAGCCGTCGAGCCCTGCATTCATACGCGCGATCCCCCGTCGATCGAGAATATCCGGAATGGCGTTCCGGGATTATACCCGATCAATTCTAGGAGATACGCCGTAAATGTCAACAATGGGCGGAGCGAACTCCGAGAGATGGCAGAGACTAAGGGTGTGTCCCTGATCAAGACTCGCATGAGGCAGCGCATCACCCCCGCGCGGAACTGGCGGAAAAGAAAGTTCTGGAAAAAGCGTAACGAGGGAAACTCGTAAACATAATTGCATTCGACACTAGGTTTTATAATATTTTATTAATAAAATTACCATGCAGCTTTTTATTTTACAAGATGCGCAAGCTCAATATGGTCTCCAAATTGCCGGTTTCACCTGGAGTAAGAACTAGGTTTAGGAAAACCACCCCGGATAACAACCACGACAATTACGATTGAGGACTGACCGATCTGATGAACAAATGCCTCAATATCGTCTTCTACAAGACCGACGGGGGCAGATTTCGGTGAGGCCTCAAGTACGCACAACACACCAATTCGTTTCCCCAGCCCGATTGCATAAGCCGCTGTCTGATCAAAGAATTTCGAGAAATCCTTCGGAAAAAGAACCTTGCTATTCTCGACTTTCAGTTCGATCGGAATGTTCCGGAATGTGAGATCGGTAATCCCACCTGCTGCTTCGGGATGATTCTGCAAGTACTCACCAATCTCAATCCGATTTTGAAGCATCTCAGCGGCTTTGTCTTGGAATTGCTGCTCAGATATACCAGCTTCGAACAACCCGTTCTTCAAAGCTTGTGCAGCGATGTTACCCAATCCACCAAGCAGTACCATTGTATTGGCAACATCATCTGCATGTAACCCGGGGAAGACTCTCAATTTGTTGCGAACGCTGAGAAGATGCCGATCAACATTTGAAAATCCAGTCAGAGGAGCTGTAGAAACATCACATCCTTCCAAGAGCAGACGGCGATGCCCTACAATTGAAACATTCCGATAATTATTCATATCGTCGAATTCGGCTGCGTAAAGAAATTCGTATGGCCTTGAGCCGAACGAATGAGCCACCTCTAGAAGCGCCCGGCCGGTGCCAGTGAGAATGAACGGGCCATCCCCTTCGGGTTTCGCGAATCGGAAACTTGGCAACCAGTCTCGCTCACGAAAGTCGATCGTTACAGGCGTTAACGAGAGGACACTTGCACCGTTGGGCCAATTTGAAACCCTGACTTCTATCGTAAGGTCGTAAGACGTCCCTGGTTTAAGGTAGTTCCAGTCCTTGGCCGGCTCTCCGTCAATGTCAAACTTCAAGAACGCTACGGTCGTTTCGAGTTTCTCTGGCTCTTCTGAAGTTCTGTTGGAGACAGTCGCGCGAAACCCTCCAAAATTTCGATCTCGAAGATTGGCGAATAAGAGTAGAGGCAAGGTCCATCGATTCAACTGATCCTGTATGGCGACCAATTCGTCCACGTTCTTGAGAGCTTCGATCTGAACCAAGAACGCATTCAATCGTTTATTGGACGCGAAACTCAAAGACTTGTCAACATCTGATGCCCTTAGCTTCGCCGAGCTCAAGAACCTTTGAGCATCCGGTTCAGCATTTCGTATGGCATGCTTCCACTCGGCCAAGAGCACAAAGATGGCAATAGCGGTGTGATACGCGCGGTACTGATCCTCGACATCGCCTAGACCGATCTCAGAGATTGCTGCTTCAAGCTTCAGACAAGCTTCTTTTAGGCGCTCAAACCCCTGCGACGAAGGCCTCAGAGCTTCCGCAAGCGCCGCTGCAATCTCACCCCTCGAAGAAAAAACTCGGAGGAAAAATCCGAAGTTTGGCTCGTTCCTCATTCTCTTTCTCCAATCCAGATAGAAGTCTGCGCCATTTTTCGATCAACTCGACAAACGTCTCTCCGCTTCCTATTGCTTGTTCAATCTCGGAAGCTGTTGCCACTAAGGCGGCTTCAAGCCGCCATTGTTCATTTCGATCTTCTCTTGGAATGCTTTCTACCAGTTCCCTGAAACAAGTGCTTGTGGTTGCATGGTTTCCTGCCTTGGTCAAAGCGGCAGCATACAGAAGAGCCTCGGAAAAGTCATTCTGCCTGAAAGGCCTGAGTGCTTCAAATGCCTTCCTAATGTCGTCCAAACAGTTCTGAAGCTCATTTTGCGGGGCTCTCAAGATCACGGATGCGCAATCATCTGTAGAAATAGAGCGAGTATAGCCATCTTGAATCGATTTCAGCGCCACTTTTACAAAGCCGGGAACGTTCCCAAAGTCATAGTGCAACCGACCAACAGCATCGTACAAGGCACTTTCTTCCAAGCTGAGCAAGATTCCCGAGAGCAGCTCTCCGAGTTGCCCTTCTCTTTCTTCAGGAGAAAGACAGAGAACCGAAAAAGCGTCAATACAGTCAACAACGAAATCCTCTTGCTTTTTGGTAGCGTAGGAACGAATTAAGGTCAAAAGTCCGCGTTTGATAAGGCTGCGTTTCTCTTTAGGAAATGAACCACGCCTCAGTGCATGGACGGCCGACCGATGAACAACGACATACGGGTCAGTAAGCAAGACGGAAAAGGCTTCAAAGAACAGATCAGGGAAGTTCTTCATCAAGCCGCGTGGAACATTCTCCCATGCTTGCACGGCTCTGGCACGGACCAATTGACTCTCGTCCATAAGGGCACGATACCAATCGGAGAGTACTATCGTTAGGCTTTCGACCCCAGTCAACAATTTTGAGACACGTGCGATCATATTCCCGCGCATTTGTGTTTGATTCTCGGGTAATTTGCGATACAGTTCTAGAAACTGTTCAAGTCCTTCACGTCCCTTGGATTTTGCACCAACTGCAGCCCATTCGATCAGCATGCCCTGCAAACTGTCAATTGCTTTGCGTTTATTGCTTCTTTCTATATTAGAGAGCATATTGTCAACTAGCTCCAGAGAACGTTCTTTATCAACTAGCTCATATTTCTCGCTAAGTATAGCCGCTGCACCGATCAAATCATCGATATGCTCGCCCGCAAGCTGAGCAAATTCGTCCCGAGAATGTCTAAAAAATTGCGCCGCATTGTCCATATAGTTATCCGGGTTATCTATTGCGGACCAAAGTAATCTTCTAAAAGATATCTTTTGTGCTTTTCCTGCCTGCACCTTTTCCCGAAAGCAGTGTTTCAGCGCTGATCTATAGATTCTGTGAGCTTCTTCTCTCCCTGTATCGTCGTTATCCCCGAGGAACAATTGGATGATCTTATCCGTTTCCTCAGGAAAACGTTCAAGGCATTTCGAGGCAGTTTCACGAAGATAGTAGAGCACGCTACTATCTTGCCGCTCTCCGGGAAGCAGAGTTCGCCTGCGCATCAGTTTGGCGAAGATGCTTCGAGTATATTTGGAAAGCAGCTCGTCACTACCCGTCGCGAGTATAATCTCAGCAGCAGCTCCAATTTCTTGAGGGTTCGAGTGACTTAAAAGCTCGTCGATCTCCGCACAAATCTCAGCTCTCCTTTTCTGGAAGAGTGAATGAATCGGTGCGGCATTGAGTTTTATTGCCTTTCTTCCTTCAAAACACATTTCGGGTGGCGGCCCTAGGGCAATCGACACAAAGCGATGTAAAGCCTTTGTCAGGTCACCTCGAGAAAGCTTTTCCGCATTCGACAGAATCAGCTCGATTGCCGCTGACGAACTTTCATATTTGCAGATTAGTTGCACGGCTACCGCAAGCTTTTCTTCTGTTTCCAGCGGTGCCTTGAGCAAAGCCTTCGCGGCATGTTTAGAATACGGCAAGGATTCGTGCAGCACTGCCGGTAACAGATGTTCGATCACTTTTCTGGAAAATGTCTCAGGAGCAAGGTTTGCGAGTTGCTCCAAACGCGGATCGTCATTTGCTATGTCTTCCTGATCAAGCTCATCCAACAAATCGAAAACAAAGGTCTCTTCAAAAGAGAGTTCGTAGCGAAGTTTCGCCCGTTCTTGCTGTCTGTTGGCCTGTTTCCGCTTTCTCTCCCTTTCGTCTTCTTCGCGCGCGCTCTTTCGCTTTTCGGCAGCTCTTTCCCGTGGGGTAACGAATTCCATGATATTAGGACTTCCTACCGGGACCCATTCCTTACAATCCTTGCAGTTGTTCTGGTAGAAGTCGTACACAGCATCTTCCAGCAGCCAACAATACATCGAGATCTTCTTGGAGAATTTGCACTGGACTCCCATGTGCCCGATTGGAAGACCAGTTTCAGCTTCAATCATTCCTCCCCCAGAAGACCTTACGAATTCGGCATGGGAACACCATTTGCTTAAAAGCTTTGTCGCGCGGAGATTGCGCTGGCCTGCTTCTATTGCCTTTTTATAGCTGTCTTCAGAATCGTCCATTTTATCTATCCTTCAAGTACAGTCTCATAAATGTCAAAATGCAATACGAATTAGAGTCACTAGACAATAGATGGAATTCAAAATAAGATTTCGCATCATTATACTGCATTATATTTTTAACTTAATTTAATAATTTTTACACAATATTTACTTAACTTATAATTTAATATAAATTAAACTTAGCGTTTTAAATTGCTAAAAACAAAGCGACAGAATAAAAAAATGCCAAGTAAAATATTAAATTGAAATAGTTGTTATATTTTTTGCATTGAAAAAAACTCATTTATTTTTTCAATAAACGGTTTCATTCTCCAATAACCATTTTTAGAATCATCAATCGTAAATTCTTCTTTTTTATCCGCTTCACTTTCTATATGTGCCAAATTGCGTAAATCGTATATTTTCTTTATATCTTTTGAATATTTTTCTTCAATAAATCCTATGCGCACTGCACAATCAACCTTATCTTTGAATGGAATACTACTTTTTGGAGTTTTTGTATTTTTATAAACGCATGTAAATAACTCATCACCATCATACGTCATTTTACATAGACTGCCTAAAGCACTTACTTTTTTATATGCCTTATGCATTTGAAGTTTAGATACCTCTGGATGATCTTTAAATTTTACCCATAATAAATATGTAATAACCGCTTCAAATATTGACGCATATTGTATTATTTGAAATTTTATAAATGGATGTAATTCATTTCCACAAACATGCAATGCTTCCATAATTTTATAAATAAAGCGTGTTGAATAATATGCTCTACCTATTTTATTTTTCAATTCGACATCATCTATAAATACAAATTGATTTATATGCCAATCTATATCTCCTGGCAAGCTGTTTCTACAATATTCCATAAGTAAATTTTTTATATTTTCATCAATTGGCATTTTGCACTCCTTTTATAATATTATTTCGATGCTTGAAAAAAGTCAATCTAGTAAATTATCTATGGCATTTCTCAGCTGCGCACCTCGGACTTCCCGTTCCTCCTCCACACAAAGGGGTGCGCCGTCTCGTTCCACGCCGATATGTATGCTTCTATCCGCGTTCGCAACGATTCCTTGCTCGCAAAACTCCCACCGTCAAGCGCCTTCCGGCTCAGGATCCCGAACCAGATCTCCACCTGGTTCATCCAGCTCGCAGAAGTCGGCGTGTAGTGGAATACGACGTAGGGATGCTCTTCCAGCCACGCCTCGTGTCTCTTGTGGATCGCGTGGTTGTCCAGGATCACGTGATATGTCCGTCCCGTCGGAAGTCCCTCCAGCAGTTCGTCCATGAACGCGAGAAATCCCTTTTTCGTCTTCTCGCAATCCTCCGTCACTTTCCCTTTCAATACTCCCGTCGCTATCTCCAGCGCCGCAAACAGGTTCAGCGTCCCGTGACGCTTGTATGTGCTCTGCAACCCCCGTACGAGTTCTCCGTCCGATGCGTAGACGTATCCCACCCGTCTCTCGTTCGCCTGTATCGTCGGCTTTTCGTCCACCGAGATCACGAATCCGTTCTCCGGCGGGGACAGATACAGCCCCACTATGTCCGCTGCCTTTTCCGCAAAGGGGCGTCAACACTTTTGCGGACTGATAGTTAAGCGACACCGACAGAGTTCTTGCGATACCACTCCTTGAGCCATTGGCTCGGACTCAGGTAACCGAGTCTCTTTTGCACCCGCTTCGTGTTGTAGAAGCCCTCGATGTATCCGAACATCGCCTGCCGGGCCTCTTCCCTCGTATGGAAATGAACCCAGTGGACCGATTCTTTTTTCAGAACTGAGAAGAAGCTTTCACTCCACGAGTTGTCTCCGGGTGTCCCTACACGCGAAAAGCTCTGCCGGATGCGCCGCTTTCCCAGATATTTCATCACTTTCTCCGATGCGTACTGGCTGCCCCGATCACTGTGAAAGATGCAGCCTTCGGGAATGTCACCTCCACAAAACCGGAGGTATCTTCGACCCAGCTCAGGACAACTTTTCGGATCGTGTCGAGAACGAGTTCCGCCTTCATGTGATCCGACATCCCCGCCGCAAGGATCATTCCGC
>CAZVUT010000065.1:12283-14840 GCA_964630155.1 uncultured Synergistaceae bacterium | reverse complement strand
GACGTGAGACGCTCCTTCGGAACGACATACCCCACGGATCCGTTCCCCTGCGGATGGAACGATGCGCTTCCCAGCCCCCAGAGCCCTGCGAACACAATCGCAAAGCCGAAGGACGGCGAGTTCGGCAGAAGCGTCGCGCCGAGGCAGGTCAGGATCGGACCGATCGTGATCAGCCAGCTTCGCGTCGTCCGGTCCGACAGATACCCCATGACGGGCTGGAAGAAGATGTGGATGATTCCCACCGTTGAATTCAGCGTCCCCGCCTGCGCCATCGAAATTCCGAGGCGTTCGATGATCCTCGGAACGAACGTCGGCAGAAAGGACGCGTACAGGTCATTGAAAAAATGCGCGACAGACAGCAGCGAAAGCTTGAAGCCGGAACTCCGGACACGGACGGAACGAACAGGCATGAAAGCCCCTCCCGAAAGAACGATTGTCCGTATTATCGCACCCGAAGCGGCGTTATTTTACGAAAGTCCGGAATTATACAGTATTCTCATCTCATTGCGGTTCGTTCTTTCGGAAAAACGCCAGCCAGATGCACGGACTTTCGCTGCTTGTGCTGTCGATCCGATGGCGAACATGCGCCGGAATAAAAAGAAAGTCTCCGGCGTTCAGCGAAAGGACGGAGCCGTCTTCATACCGGAGCCTCGCCTCGCCGGAGAGAAGAGCGACCCATTCCTCCTCGTCCTGGTCGTACCAGAAACCGGGCGGCGACGCCTGCCCCGTCGACACGATCCGTTCCACGCGGACGTTCTTCGCGCGCGCGAGAATGTCCACCGACTCGTCCTCCTCCGGCCGGGGCAGGGGCGACGGCAGGCAATACAGGTTTTTCACGTCCGGCTCCATCCATGATCCTCCTCCGATACGCGGATTCACGCGCTCACTCCGGTTCGGGCTCGTCGGGATCCGAGGATCCGTTCCGTCCGGAGGAAGCTGCATTCCGGGAAACGTGCTCCCGGATAACCGCCGTAAAGGGTTCTGCGTATCGCGCCATTTTCGCCTCGCCCACTCCGGCGACGTCCAGAAAAGCCTGACTCGTCAGCGGTCGCTTCCGGCACATGTCGCGAAGCGCCGCATCGGGGAAGACGACATACGCCGGAACGTGGGCCTCCGACGCGATCCTGGTCCGCAATGCCCGGAGGGACTCGAACAGTTCGTCTTCCCCGCCGCCGGGCGTTTCCGTCCGGCGTCCGTCGCTCCGGATCGCTTCCGAAGGAGCGACGCGCGCCGGGACGTTCATTTCGATCGTTCGCTTCTCCCGGATGACCTCCCCGGACCGGAGGGAAGGCGTTACGACCGGGTATTCGTCGGCCGAGAGCGCCAGAAAATCGTTGTCGACGAGAAAATCCAGGATCTCACGGATTCTGCGCACGGGCGCATCCGCCATGATTCCGTACGTCGAAAGGCTGTCCAGACCGAACTGCAGCACCTTCTCGTTTCTGCCGCCGTGCAGGATATCGACGATCATCTTCTTTCCGAACGCCCTGTTCCGCTGCAACACGCGATACACGCACGAGACGATCTTCTGCGACTCCGTCGTGATATCCACAGTTTCGAACTCCGTGTCGCAGTTCGAGCAGCGCCCGCAAAAAAGCGGGGCCTTTTCGCCGAAATAGCGCAGAAAGTATTCCCGCAGGCATCCGGTCGTTGCGCAGTACAACGTCATGGCCCGAAGGCGCCCGCGGTCTTTCTCCCGGACCGCAGCCCGGATTTCCGGGGGAAGATCCTCGTCGGCGTCACGGTTGTTTTCGATGAGATACAGATTCGTCCGAACATCCCGTCCGCTGTACAGAAGGACGCATTCCGCGGGCTCGCCGTCGCGCCCCGCCCGTCCCGCTTCCTGGTAGTAGCTTTCGACGTTTTTCGGCATATTGTAGTGAACGACGAAGGAGACGTTGGACTTGTCGATGCCCATTCCGAAGGCATTCGTGGCGACCATGACCGTCTTCCGGTCATTCAGGAAGTCGTCCTGGTTCTTCCGGCGTTCGTCGTCGTCCAGCCCTGCGTGGTATCGGGTCGCGGAAAAGCCGTCTTCATTGAGCCTGTCGCACACCGCCTCAACGATCTTTCGTGCGGCGCAGTAGACGATCCCGCTCTTGTCCCTGTTCCGCCGAACGATCCTATGCGTCTCGGCGAATTTGTCGCTCGGCTTTCGCACCGCGAAATACAGATTCTTCCGGTCGAAGCCCGTCGTGACGACGAACGGGTTTCGCAGCCGCAGGATGCGAATGACATCCTCGCGGACTTCTTCCGTCGCGGTCGCCGTGAACGCGCCGACGACCGGGCGGCGGGAAAGCCTCTCGAAAAACTCCACGATCTTCAGGTAGCCGGGGCGGAAATCCTGCCCCCACTGCGACACGCAGTGCGCTTCATCCACCGCCGCCATCGAGATGGTCGTTTCTTCAGCAAAACGCAGGAATCCGGCAGCAACAAGCCGCTCCGGAGCGACGTAGAGGATTTTGTACTCGCCGTTCGCGGCGCGCCGCAGAACTTCGGCATACTGCGGCGCCGAGAGGGAGCTGTTGAGGTACGCCGCGGAAATTCCGGACTGCAC
>CAZVUT010000065.1:11049-12183 GCA_964630155.1 uncultured Synergistaceae bacterium | reverse complement strand
TGAAGCGCGCGTTCCGTTCGGCGCTTCCGTCCATCGAGCTTCCGGACATGAATTTCGTCACCATGAAGGGATTCCGCGGCGTGGACCTGATCGCAGCCAACGTGTCCGCCGCCGGCTTCATCGCCGGGAACAAGACCACGATACGCCCGACCTTCGATCCGAACGCATTTGACGTCACCCTTACGCGAAACGGCGAAAAGGTCAACACGGGCAAGGGACGGGACGCCCTCGGCGATCAGTGGGAGGCGCTTCGCTGGCTCGTGAATACGTCGCTCGAAAACGGCTGGACGGTCAAACCCGGCGACATCTTCATGACCGGAGCGCTCGGAAACATGATCCCGGGCAAACCCGGAAAGTATGTCGCCGACTTCGGCAAACTCGGGAAGATAGAGTTCGAGATCCGCTGACCCGGAGACGAATGAAAGGCCGGAAGGGGCGAAAAGCCCTTCCGGCCTTTTTCCTTGTGTGAGGCTCCCTATGCGGGCTCAGACGCGAGAATCACCTCGTAATCCAGCTCTCCCAGCCGCTCGGATACCCGAATCGTGGAACCGGACGGCGCTTCTCCGGAAACGATGAGGCGGGAGATCTTCGTCTCCAGCGTCCGCACCATGAGCCTCTTGAGCGGACGCGCCCCGTACACCGGATCGTATCCGTTCCGGGCCAGAAGCTCCGCCGCGCTGTCGGCGAGTTCGAGCGTGATATCCCGGTCCTTCAGACGCCGTTCGAGCGTCGAAACCAGAAGCCGGACGATCCGGAGCATTTCGTCCCGGCGCAAGGGCTTGAAGAGGACGACGTCGTCCACGCGGTTCAGGAATTCGGGGCGGAACGATCTCCGAAGTTCCGCCATCACCTGATCCCGCGCTTCGTCCCGTATCTGTCCGTCCGGCGTGATTCCCGAAAGCAGATGCTCCGCGCCAAGGTTGCTCGTCATGATGATGACGGTGTTCTTGAAGTTCACCACGCGGCCGTGGCTGTCCGTCAGGCGGCCGTCATCCAGTATCTGGAGCAGGATATTGAAGACGTCGGGGTGCGCCTTTTCGATCTCGTCGAAGAGAATCACCGAATACGGATGCCGTCGGACGGCTTCGGTCAGCTGCCCCCCCTCGTCGTACCCGACGTATCCCGGAGGCGCTC